>JBASRI010000534.1:0-4871 GCA_049273755.1 Thermoanaerobaculia bacterium | reverse complement strand
GGTCAGCGCGGCGAGCTCGTCGCGGCGCGGCAGCCGGCCTTCCCAGAGCAGAAAGCAAACCTCCTCGAAGGAGGCCTTCCCGGCCAGCTCGTGGATGTCGATGCCTCGGTAGGAGAGGACGCCCCGCTCCCCGTCGATGTAGGAGATCGCGGAGTCCGCCGCGACGACGTCTTCGAGGCCCTGGGTCTCCGTCATGCCCCCTTCTCGACCGCCCCGGGAATGACGGGGTCGAGCCCTGGGAACTTGGCCAGCCAGTCGCGCCGCTCCTGGCGGAGCTTCTCGACCAGCGCCGCGTACTCTTCGGGGGAGTAGTGGGCGCGCGGGTCATACTTCGAGAGGTCGACGCCGGGGACCTCGGACGGGACGTCGTAGCCCCAGTCCGGGTCCTTCCGCCAGCGGATGCCCTCCTTGGCGATCTGCTTCATGATCTCGGTCGACGCCTTGATCGTGACTTTCTCGCCGGCGAACCCGGCCTTGGCGCCGATCGAGCCCGTGTTCAGGATGTAGGCCTGCATGTCGGGATTTGCCCGCAGAATCTGGAGGACCCGGTTGCCCTCGTCGGCCTCGGGCCCCACGATGAACGGGTTCGTGCCGACCTCGCGCTTGGCCTGGCCGGCCTTCGTCGGGTCGCCCGCGGAAGTCTCGATCGACTCGCCCAGCATGAAGTAGGCGGCGGCCTGCTCGGAGGTCAGGCGGGCGCAGACCGGGACGACGTCGTTGCGCCGCGTGATGAAGACGATCTTGTTGGCCTTCTCGAGGTCGATGCCGTCGCCGGAGCCCCGGATGAACCGGCGCAGCACGACGCCGCGGCCGTTGGAGGTGATGGAGGTGTCGAGGAAGTCCACCTTTCCGCCGGGGCCGACCTTGATGTTCTCGTAGGCCGCCGTCGCATGGGTCGCCGCCCCCCAGAGGACGGTCTGCGAAGGCTCGAGGCCCTCGGTCTTGATGTAGAAGCCGTCCTCGGTGCCGAAGGCGCGGCCCTCGCGTGTCAGCAGCACGACGTCGTCCTGCTTGATGATCGCCTTCTCGGGTTCCTCGAGGCCGTGGTCGTGGAGCGTCAAGGTCGTCTTGCCGGTGCCCGAGAGTCCGAAGAGCAGGAACCCCACGTCGCGCAGCTCCGCGTCCGGACCCGTGACCCGAAGGATCTTGGAACCGGCGTGGAGGCCGAGGCCGCCCTTGCGCTTGATCCAGTACATGGCCTGTCGAAGCATCGACTTCTTGGCTTCGCCGGGGTAGTCGGTGCCGAGGATGTACGTGTAGCCCTGGTTGACGTCCAGGAAGATCAGCGTCTCGGGCCAATCCGGCACGTAGACGGAGACGAAGTCCGGCTCCTTCGAGGAGTCGGAGGGGAAGAGCATGTTGTGCCACATGTAAGCGATCCGGGCGTACTCCTTGGGCACGATGAGCCGGCAGTGGATGGGGACCTCGGAGCTCATCCCCATCCGGCGGTCCACCTGGATCAGGTCCAACTTGGCCAGGGCGTCCTGCACCTCGCGGATCTTCTCGGTGGCCTTGCCGGGCTCCATCGACTGCTGCATGACTCCGACCGGCACGTCGGCCACGACGTAGGTCTTCTTGGCGGAACGGTTCTTGATCCGCGTCGCGTAGACAGGCGAGCCGTACTCGGTGGTGGTCTCTCCGGAGCGCGCCAGGGCGCGGAGCTGCTCGCCGGAGAGATCCTTGGCGATCGACCGGCCGCGGATGGCGCGCGGAGAAACCGCTTCGACGGTGCTCATGAAAGCAAGTCCTTATTGAACAAAGGGTTCTGAGCTCACCAGGGATTGGTATTTATACCAGATTCCTTGGCGAGGGGGCTCGTCCCTCGCCCTAAAGTCCGATCTCGTCGGCGATCGGCTTCAAAGCGTCGATCAGGAACTGGATGTGCTCCTCCAGGGGCACCCCCACCGCCTCCGCGCCGCCGTACACGTACGACCGATCTACGGAGCGGGCGAACGCCTTGTCTTTCAGGCGTTTGAGCACGGAGGACGCCGGCAGGTCCGCGATTTTCCTGGTGGGGCGAACCTTCACGCAGGCCCCGATGAAGCCCACCAGCTCGTCGCAGGCCTAGATCGCCTTCTTCATGGCCGTGTCCCGCGGGATGTTCATGAAGTCGGCGTGGGACTGGATCGTCCGGACCATCTCCTCGGCGAATCCCCGATCGCGCAGGATCCGCCCGCCCACGTGGAGATGGGTGTCTTCGGTCGGGTTCTGCTCGTAGTCGAAGTCGTGGAGCATCCCAATGATGCCCCAACGCTCGATTTCCTCGGGATCCGTGACGCCCGCGCGGCGCGCGCAGGCGCGCATCGCCTCTTCGACGGCGCGCCCGTGCTTGCGCAAGGCGTCGGACTGCGTGAACTCGAAGAGGAGCGCCCGAGCTTCCTCGCGCGTAGGCCAGCGGCCCTCGGTCATTGGGGAATCATATTGCGGGCTTGTCATCCCGAGGAGCGCAGCGCTTGTCATCCCGAGCGCAGCGAGGGATCCCTTTTAGGCCACGGTGCGGCTCCGAAAGGGATCCCTCGTCGGTTACCGCCGGCCTCCGGCCGTCGTTGCCTACTGCCTGGGGTCTGCCGTTGGTGGCCGGCTCCGCTCCTCGGGATGACAAAGCAGGGTCCGAGTGAGGCGAATTGCACACCAAAATGTGCATTTTAGGCCGAATCCTGACGTCACGTCGCAAGATTGCCCTTGCTTTTCGCCAAAATGACACTAAAATCCTGCTCCAACGTCCAGAAAAGGGAGGCGGCATGGCAAAGGCGAAGGTCCTGAAGTTCGACGCGGCGGGTCCGGGTCTCTCCAAGTCCGAGATTCTCAAGGTGTGCGAGGCGGAGAACGTCCGCTTCATGCGCCTGCAGTTCACCGACATCTTCGGCGTGATCAAGAACGTCGAGCTCCCGAGCTCGCAGTTCCCCAAGGCCCTCGACGGCGAGATCCAGTTCGACGGCTCCTCGATCGAGGGGTTCACGCGGATCGAAGAGTCGGACATGAACCTGGTGCCGGATCTGAACTCCTTCGCCATCTATCCCTGGGCGCACTCCAACGGCGAGAAGGTCGGGCGTTTGATCTGCGACGTCTACAACCCCGACGGAACGCCCTTCCCCGGCTGCCCCCGCATGACGTTGAAGAAGCAGATGGACAAGGCCGGCGCCCTCGGCTACACGATGGTGACCGGGCCCGAGGCGGAGTTCTTCCTGTTTCGCCGCGACGCCAACGGTGACCCGATCGTGGATACGCACGATGAGGGCGCGTACTTCGACCTGACCCCCGTGGACCGCGGCGAGGAGGCTCGCCGGGACATCGTGCTCGCCCTCGAGCAGATGGGATTCGAGGTGGAAGCCGCGCACCACGAGGTCGCCCCGGGCCAGCACGAGATCGACTTCAAGTACGCCGACGCGGTCACGACCGCCGACCGCGTCTCGACCTTCCGTTTCATCGTCAAGAAGGTCGCCATGGACCATGGCCTCCACGCGACGTTCATGCCGAAGCCGATCTTCGGCGTCAACGGCTCGGGCATGCACGTGCACCAGTCGTTCCTGGACAAGAAGGGCAACAACGTCTTCTACGACCCGAAGGCGAAGTACCAGCTCTCGAAGACCGCCCTCTACTACACGGGCGGCATTCTGCGCCACGCGCGGGCCTTCGTGGCGGTGACGAACCCGCTGGTCAACTCCTACAAGCGCCTGGTGCCGGGCTACGAGGCCCCGGTCAACGTGGCGTGGTCGATGCGCAACCGCTCGCCGCTGGTGCGCGTGCCGGCGCGCCGCGGGATGGGAACGCGCATCGAGGTCCGCATGCCCGACCCGTCGTGCAACCCGTACCTCGCCTTCGGCGTGATGCTGGCCGCGGGCCTGGACGGCGTGAAGAACCGGATGGATCCGGGCGAGCCGGTGGACAAGAACGTGTTCAAGATGAGCGAGCGCGAGAAGCGGCGCCTGCGGATCGACCAGCTCCCGGCGAATCTCTCCGAGGCGCTCGACAACCTCGAGAAGGACAGCGTCGTGACCGAAGCCCTCGGCGAGCACATCCTGACCCACTTCCTGGAAGCCAAGCGCGGCGAGTGGGCGGAGTACATCTCGCGGGTCCAGCCCTGGGAGACGGAGAAGTACCTCGAGACTTATTGAGGAGCAGTTCCGAATTTCATAAGGCCAAGGGCAACTCTGGCCTTTTTTTATTAGCCGCGCGGCTCGGCTAGACTCCAAAGCCATGGGCGTCCTCTCGCAGACGTTCCGCGACCGGCTCCGCGGCAGAGGGCCGCTGCTTCTCGACGCCGCGATGGGCACCGAGCTGCAGCGCCGGGACCTCGACACGTCTCTGCCGCTCTGGAGCGCCGCGGCCCTCCTGCGCGATCCCGAGCTCGTGTGGACGATCCACACCGACGAGGTCGCCGCCGGGGCCCAGATCCTGACCGCGAATACGTTTCGCACGCACGCCCGGTCGCTCGGAAAGGCGGGGCTCTCCGAGCGTTCCTCCGACCTGACCGTCCTGGCGGTGCGGCTCGCCCGCCAGGCCGCGGCGGCGCCCGGGCGGGAAATCTTCGTGGCCGGCTCGCTTTCGCCGCTCGAGGATTGCTACCGCCCAGACCTCGTACCGGAGGACGCGGTTCTCGCGCGCGAGCACGGCGCGCAGGCGCGCTTCCTCGCCGAGGCCGGCGTGGACCTGATCCTGGCCGAGACGCACAACACGATCCGCGAGGCCGTCGCCGCGCTGCGCGCCGCCAAGGAGACCGGCGTTCCGGTCGTCGTTTCCCTGGTCTGCGACGGCGAGGGGAGGCTTCTCTCCGGCGAACCCGTCGCGGAGGCCGCGCGGGCGCTCTTGCCCCTCGAGCCTGACGCCCTCGGCGTCAACTGCGTGCCGGCGCCGCGCCTGGAGGGCGACCT
>JBASRI010000533.1:0-3129 GCA_049273755.1 Thermoanaerobaculia bacterium | reverse complement strand
GCGCGAGCCCAGGAGGCCCCCGCGCCTCCGCTGCCCACGCCGCCTCCCGCTCCGACGCCCGCCGAAACCGCCGCCCCGTCCGCGCCCTCGGGTGAGCGGATCGTGGGCATCAAGGTCAACGGCTACCAGACGGTGTCGCCGGACACGATCGCCCACTACCTGGGCATCAAGGTCGGGGATCCGTACGACCCCGAGAAGATCAAGAAGAACTTCCCGACGCTCTGGGACGTCGGCCTGCTCGAGAACGCCAAGATCGAGGCCGAGAGGGGTCCCGACGGGGTGACCCTCGTGGTCACGATTGAAGAGCGTCCGATCGTCAAGGACGTGGAGATCGTCGGGAACAAGAAGCTCTCGACGTCGCAGATCAAGGACGCCCTCAAGGAAAACAAGGTCGAGGTCAAGGCGGGGGCGCCCCTGTTGCTGCGGGACATCGCCCGGGCACGGTCGGGGATCGCCGACTTGTATCTGTCCAACGGCTTCCGCAGCGCGACGGTCGAGTATCGGATCGACGACCTGTCGAAGACCGAGAAGAAAGTCGTCTTCGTCATCGACGAGGGCGACAAGGTCAAGATCGAGTCGATCCAGTTCAAGGGCAACGAGCACGTGTCGGCGCAGGCGCTGCGCAACGCGATGCACAAGACCAAGGTGTCGACCTTCTGGCGGATCCTCTCGGAGAACACGACCTACAGCCAGGCCAACTACGAGGCGGATGCCGAGAGCATCAAGGGCCTGTACCAGTCCAAAGGCTACAAGGACGTGGTCGTCAAGGACCCCACGCTCGACGTCTACGTCGTCAATCCGAAGGCGGCCCCGAAGAAAGTCAAGCGCCGCGTCCGGATCACGATCCCGATCGTGGAAGGCGACAAGTTCTACACCAACCAGATCACGATCACGGCGGTCCACCAGAACGGCCAACCGACGGAGTCGGGCCAGACGACGGTCGTTCCCCCCGAGGAGCTCAAGAAGCTGTTCTGGGAGTTGAAGCCGGGTTCGGTCCTGAACCGGGACCGACTCGTGGAGGCCCTGTCGAGTATCGAGACGAAGTACAAGACGCGGGGGTACATCTACGCATTTCCGGACCCGCAGTTCACCGAGGTCGGAGACCACCGCGTGGACATCAACGTCAAGGTTTTCGAGGGGGACAAGTTCTACCTCGGCCGCCTGGAGGTCCAGGGAAACACCAGCACGCGGGACAAGGTCATCCGGCGGGAGTTCGCGCTCGACGAGGGCGACGTGCTGGACATGGAGGCGATCAAGAAGAGCGTCACCAAGATCCAGCAACTCGGGTACTTCAAGATGACCGAGGAGCCGCAGTTCGGCGTGCACCAGGAGGAGAAGAAGGTCGACATCGTCGTCAAGGGCCAGGAGACCTCCCGCAACGAGATCCAGTTCGGCGCGGGGTATTCGGGCTTCGACGGATTCTTCGGCCAGTTCTCGTTCCAGACGCGAAACTTCCTGGGCCGCGGCGAGATCATCGGCCTGTCCGCGCAGCTGGGCAAGGTGTCCAACTTCTACGACCTCTCGTACACGGTGCCATGGTTCATGGACAAGAACCAGTCGGTCGGCGTCGCGCTGTTTCGGCGCAACGTAAATTACCTCTCGCAGGAAGAGAAGCGACTGGGAGGCTCGATCTTCTACGGGAAGGGGCTGGGTCTCTTCGACTCGGCGACGATTCTGTACGCGTACGAGGACATCACGGCCAATTTTCCGGTCCGCAGCGCGCCGACGCCGCCGGGCCAGCCGCCCCCGCCGACGAAGTTCACGGAGACCAAAGGCACCACCTCGTCGATCACGCCTGGATACCGGTACGACAGCCGCAACGATCCGTTCGACCCCACGCGCGGACTGCGCCTTTCGGCCTCGGTGCAGCTGGCCCCCACTTTTCTGGGCGGCACCAGCTCGTTCATCAAGACGATCGGCGGCGGGACGATCTACCTTCCGGTGCGCATCCCGCGCAACGCGCTCCTCGCCCTGAACGTGGAAGTCGGATACGCGGCGTCGCTGTCGAGCGTCGACATTCCGATCTTCGAGCGCTTCCAGCTCGGTGGGGAGCAGAGCCTGCGCGGGTTCCAGCAGGGCGCGGTCGTGCCGGTCAACCCCAAGACCTACGAAGTCTTCACGGACGCGTTCGGCCGGATTCTGGGCGGAAACAAGTTCTTCGTGTTCAACGCCGAGTACCAGTTCCTGCAGGTTGGGCCGGCGAAGCTGCTCACGTTCATCGACGTCGGGAACAACTACTTCGACAGCCAGAGCTTCAGCTTGTCCGGGATCCGGTCCTCGGCGGGACTGGAGCTGCGGATCTTCCTGCCGATCTTCCAGGCGCCGCTGCGCTTCATCTACGCCATCAACCTCCATCCCATCCAGCCCGTCGACCAGTTCGGGTTCCCGATCAACTACTTGAGCGAGAAGAAATCGGGGTTCACTTTCTCGATCGGCCGGACGTTCTAGCCTGGCCCGGGCCAGCCGCGCGGAATGACCCCCAAATTGGGCCTGTTACCCAAGCCGCGGTTTTTGCTACACTTCCGCGCTTTCGCGAAGAAGGAAGAAGGAGTTGGAATGAAACGCTTTGCTCTCTCCGCGGCGGCGATCCTCGTGACCGCCATCGCCCAGGCTCAGGGCGCGGCCGCCCCGGCCCCGGTCCAACGCATCGGCGTGATCAACGTCGAGCGTCTCGTGCAGGAATCGGCGCTCGGCAAGGAGGCTTTCAGCCGGGTCAAGCGGTTGAACGACCAGAAGAAGGAAGAGGCCGACAAGCTCCAAAAGGAGCTCCGGGACATGGAGCAGAAGCTGGCCGACCAGGGCTCGTCCCTGGCCGAAGACAAGCGCGAGGCGCTCCAGAAGACCTACCAGGAAAAGGCCATCGCCTTCAAGCGCTTCCAGGACGACGCCAACCGCGACCTCGAGACCGCTCAGAAGAAGGAGCTCGCCGAGCTCGAAAAGCGGGTCTTCCCGGTGATCAACCAGGTCGGCAAGGAAAGGGGCTTCACGATCATTCTGAACAAGTTCCAGTCGGGTCTGGTCTACGCCGACGACTCGGTGGACGTCACCGACGACGTTCTGAAGGTCTTCAACACCACCGTCGCCGTGCCGAAGCCCGCCGCGACGCCCGGCGCAGCCGCGGCCAAGAGC
>JBASRI010000523.1:0-5137 GCA_049273755.1 Thermoanaerobaculia bacterium | reverse complement strand
CCGCCGCAGGGCCCTCGCCGGCGTGACCGGGCAACGCCGGAACGTTCGGTGTGAACAAGATCTGGGAGAAATTGGGCCGAGGGATGTCGGTGCCCGCGGCTGCGTTGACCGCCTTGATGAATTCGTCGGCGATGATTCCATATCCGATCGCGCTCGGGTGTACCCCGTCGTAGGAGAAGATTCCGCCGGTCAAGAAACTCTTCGTGACCGTGAGGCCGCCGATGGTGAAGCCCTCGGAGGCGATGCGGTCGAAGAGGGCGTGTACATCCACGAGAATCGCCCCATTGGCCGATGCGGACGCGGTGATCGCCGCGTTGTACCCGTCGATGTGCGAGCGGATTGCGGTGACGTCGTCGGGATACAGGATCACTCCCGGGTTCAGCGTGGCGGGTGGCGTGAAGGTTCCATGCGGCAAGGGCAAGCCTGTTCCACCCAACGACGCTGGAATGCCGATACCCTGTGCGAGTAACGGGGAGGCCGACAGCGTCACGAGGGTTCCGGGCGGTAGAGGACAGGCGGGGTCCGTGGGTCCGACCGCCTCGCACGGGAACGCGTCGTCGCCGGGTCCGAGCAGCGGAACGACATGGCCATCGACGATCACCGGCTGGCGGGTGGCCGGGTTGACGACCACCGGAGGGATCGTCGTCGCAAACGGGATCGCGCCCAGATCCCCGATGTTGAAGACCACGAGCATGCGTCCGAGCGCAGAAAGGGCCTTGATCACCTCTTCGTACTTTGCCGCGAACGCGTCCACGGGAGTCAGCGTCACGCCCTCGATGGCTACACCGGCCCCGAGGGCGTCCAAGGCGTCGTTGTTTCCGCCCCAGAACCCGACGAGGTCGGGAGCCAGTGAGTTCGCCTGGTCGACGGCGCTCATGCCCGCGAAAGGACATCCCTCGCAGTTGCGCAGAATCGACGCGGCTTTGTTGTCCAGGTCCGAGCGTCCGGGAACGGTCGTCTTCAGATCAACGAAGTCCTTGATGTGCGGGGAGCCGTTGAAGCCCAGGTTGTCGTACGGTCTTCCGAGCGCGCTGTTCTGGTTGCCGTCCTGCTCGGAGACGATGCTCACGGAGATCGAGACTCCGTCGAAGACCGGACCCAGACAGGGATAACCCGTCAACGGGTTTGTCGCCGGCAGCTCCGCGAAGAGCGGCTGTTGGAAATCCGACTGCCTGAGCTGGTCGGCGACGACCTTCACCCAGGACCTCTCTTGAAACCGCTCGACGATGCAAAGCGACTCCTCGCCGGCGGCGAGGCTGTCGCCGACCGCGACGAACTTGCCGAAGACCCGACCCTGCGCGAAGAGCGGGACCGCCAGTGCCGGCGCGGTTGCGAGCACGATCGAGGCGATGCGGTGGATATTCTTCATGGCTCTTGTCTCCCGCTCAAAACGCCACCCGGAGGCCGCCCACGAGCACGAGGGCCGTCTCCGAGTACACGCCGAAATACTGATCTGTCTGCATGGGTGGCGGGACCGTGCGGTTCCTGAACTTGATCAGGAGGGCTCCGACGTCCAGGCCGAACTGCTCGGTGTTGTACCCGATGCCCGCCGAGTAGACGTTGCGGTCGTTGTCGGAGAGCAACGGTCCGGTATCGAACGTGGGCTGCGGCGTGTTGTCGTAGTAGTAGCCGACGCGTACCGCCCATGGGCCGAAGGTCTTCTCGACGCCCACGCGGTAGGCCCACGAGTCCTGCCAGAGCGTGATCCGGTCGAAGTCCCGGCCGACCAGGGTCGGGAACACGATGTTGAGATCGTGGAACTTGGACCACTGCGTCCAGTCGGCCTCGAGCCCTAACAGGAACCCGCCCGGCAGGTGGATGCCGGCGCCGATGTTGATCGACGCCGGAAAGTCGATCGAGGTCTGCACGGGCGGCTCCCCGGTCGGCAGCTGCGCGGCGACGAGGGAGTCGAAGACCGGGTTGCCGGTCGGCCGCTGGATGAACTGGGCGGTCCCCTCGTAGTCCACCTTGATGTGCGACCGGTAGGCCGCTCCGATCGAAAGCGCCTCGAAGGGCTTGGCCATCACCCCTACGTTCCAGCCCCAGCCCTTGTTGCTGAGCAGGTCGCTGTTGAGCTTGATTTTCGCGACGTTCTCGAAGGCTCCCGTGAACGGGTCGACGGCGCCCTGGATCCGTTCGAGCTGGACTTTCGAGAAGCGCACGTCCGCGCCCGCCGCGATCGCGAGCTGCGGGAAGAGCTGATAGGAGAAGACCGGGTTCAGGTCCACGGTCTTGATGACCGCGTTCTGCGAGATGAAACGGCCGCTCCAGCGCTCCGGGTTGTTCCAGCGCAGCCCCAGGCCGTATTGCGAGAAGATCCCGAGGCCGAAGTTGAGCTCGCCCGTCAGCGGGACGACCGCGTAGACGTTGGGGAGCAGGAACCATTGCTTCTCGATCGTCTCGGTCACGCCTTCGCCGGGGTACGGATTCAAACCCGTAACGCCGCCGTCGGTGCGGGTCAGAAGCGCGCCGCCCGTGTAGAGCTCGAAGTGCTTCTGCCAGCCCAGACCCGCCGGGTTGTAGAAGATCGCTGACGGATCGTCCGCGATGCCGGCGAAGGCCAGGCCCATTCCGCTCGCCTTCGCGCCCTGCGACATGACCTGGAAGCCCGAGGGATAGGCCGGGCTGCTCGTCAGGAACCCGACGGCCGCCGCGGCCGCCAGAAACATCCGGGGCAATGTCGCGGGGTGACGCTGTCTCACAACTTCTCCTCCCGATTTGTTTTCTGCGGATTGCTGCCGGCGGGAACGTCGAAGCGCACGTTGCCGGCAACATAGACCCCGCCGGGGGGAAAGTCAAAGGCCGCTGGGCCCCTTCACGCACATACAATCGCAGTGCGTGTCCCCCGAGCGAGAGCTTCCCACGCGCGACGGCTCGACCGTCGGTACCGGGCCCCGCGAAGCGCCCGTCACCGTCGGCACGGTGCTCGGCGGCCGATACCGCATCGACGCTGTGCTCGGTTTCGGGGGCATGGGCGTGGTCTACCGCGCCCGGGACCTCAAGCTCGACTACGAGATCGCGTTGAAGCGCATCCGGCCCGACCGGGTATCGCCGGAGCGGCGCGAGACGCTGCGGCGCGAGATCATCCTTTCCCGCAAGGTCACGCACGAGAACGTGTGCCGGGTCTACGACCTCGCCGAGATCGAGGGCGAGGAGTTCGTCTCGATGGAATACCTGCCCGGCAGGACCTTGAAAGAGATCGAGGAGCGCGAGCATACGCTGCCCCTGGGCCGCGGCCTGGCGATCGCCAAGGGCATCTGCAACGGGCTCGCCGCGGCGCACAGGATCGGCGTCCTCCACCGGGACTTGAAGCCCGAGAACGTGATGGTCGGCGAGGACGGGAAGCCGCGGCTGATGGACTTCGGGATCGCCGTGGAGTCCCAGCTCTACCGCGGCGAGCAGGGCGACACCGTCCCGGGCACGCCCCAGTTCCTGGCCCCCGAAGTGCTGCAGGGCGACATGCCGAGCCCCCGCACCGACGTCTACGCGATGGGGGTCCTCCTCTACGAGATGTTCACCGGCCGCGTCCCCTTCGACGACAACGACACGGCGCGCCTGGTGCGTCGTGTCATCTCCGAGTCGGCGCCGAGGATCGAGACGCTGCGCCCCGACCTGCCGCCGGAGCTGCGTGACGTGCTCGAGCGGGCGATCGCCAAGGATCCCGAAGCGCGGTTCTCCGACGCCACGGCGCTGGCCGACGCGATCGCCGCCTTCGAAGGTCAGGTCCTCGACCGGGTGATGGCGGAGGTCTCCGTGACGCGCGCCAAGATGGTCAAGCTGATGGTGATCCTCGAGGCCAACAAGTCGCTGGCGGCGACCTTCGACCCGACCGAGACGCTGCGCATCATCCTGAAGACCGCGACTTCCGAGACCGACGCCGAGCGCGGCACGATCTTCCTGCGGGAGCCGGGCACCGACCATCTCGTCAGCCAGATCCTGGAAGGTGGCGCGGTCAAGCCCATCCGGCTCCCCATCGGCCAGGGCATCGCGGGAACCGCCGCGCAGACCGGCCAGGTCATCAATACGGTGGACGCCTACCGGGACCCCCGCTTCGACAAGCGCACCGACGCGTCCTCCGGCTTCAAGACGATGTCCATCCTCGCGGCCCCCATGCGCACGCCGCGCGGCGAGATCGTGGGCGTGGTCGAGATCCTGAACAAGCGGCGGCGCAACTTCACCCGGGAGGACGAGGAGTTCCTCGCCGAGGTCGCCACGCACGCGGCCCTCGCGGTCGCGAGCGTGCGGGAGCACGAGGCGGAGGTCCGGCGCGCGCGCCGCGAGGGCGCGGCCGCCGTGTTGCGGGGCGTCTCCCCGTTGCTGAACCCGTCGACCTGGCCGGAGACCCCGGGATTCGAGAGCGTGCCGTTGCGCTGGCGGTCGGAGGAGCCCGGGCTCTCCGTGTTTGCGGTCGAGCCGCGGCCGGACGGGCTTTCGCTGCTCCTGCTCGAAGATCGCCGGGAGCTCGAGCAGGCGATCGGCCCGGTGGTGCGCGCGGCGCGTCTGGGCCGTGCGCTCCTGCCCTCCGCGGCGCCGGCCGAGATCGTCGCGCAGGTTGGAGTGCTCGACCCGCTCTGCTCGGTGACCGCCGCGCGCTGGAGCGGCGACCGTCTGGCGCTGGCGGCACGCGAGGCGCCCGTGCCCTGGCTCCTGCGCTTCGGCCGCCCGGTCCCGTTCGACGTCCACGAGGCCTCCGGAGCGCGCGAGGTCACGCTCGAGACGACTCGCGGGGACCTGCTGATCCTGGGCTCCGCCGGCCTCTTCGATCTGCGGTCGGCCGGGAAGCCCGCATCCCCGGAGAAAGCCGTCCAGCACCTCGCCCGCGGCGCCGAGACCCAGACGCTCTCGGCCGCGTTCGCCGTCCTCGTCGCCGAGTGGAAGAAGACGGGCTTCTCGCCCGGATCCCGCGACGTCCTGCTGCTCGCGGCCAAGCGGCTCGACTGAGCGGACGTCAGCGAAGCAGCGCTCCTCCGTCGTAGATCACCCGCTCCCCCTCCGTGCGCGCGAACTCGGGGAGGCGGTGCGGTCGGACCTCGCGGGCCGCGAGGATGTCGCGGACCTCCCAGCCGCGTGCCACGAAGGCGTCGGCGATCAAGGACCGGTGGCACTTCCACGGCAGCGCCTCCGCGCACATAAGGGC
>JBASRI010000519.1:0-4194 GCA_049273755.1 Thermoanaerobaculia bacterium | reverse complement strand
ACCGTGACCGTCTTGCAGGCGAAGGCGCCGTTGCCGGTTCCGTCGCTCGTGCTCGTGACGATAAGGTAGACGCGGCCGTCCGCGCCGCTTCCCGAATCCCGCCGCTCGCTGCGGAGGCGCAGCGTTCCGAGCGCGACGTTCTTCGCATCGGGAGACATGTCGCCGCTCGTCTGCGGGTCCACGTCGTCCTCGTCGGAATAGACGATCACCTGTCGGTTGGCCGGGCAGATTCCGGTGGACGTGGCCGCGAGTCCGACGTTGATCAGGTTGTGGTTCGGAGGCCAGAGCTGGGACGTGGTCACCGTGGACGACAACACGCACGCCGGGCACGCGCCGTTGGCGGGTGTGTCGTCAAAGAAGCCGGAGACCGTCCCGCTGTAGGCCGAGCACCCGTTCAGCCCGGGGTTGATCTCATGGACGTTCAAGACGAGGCTGTGTCCCGCGGGCACGTTCACCTGGAAGGAGTTCGTCGGGTTGGGGCTTCCGCCCGGATCTCCGAGGTAGTTCGCGCACAGGTTGGCCGGGTTGAAGCTGTCCAGGTACCCGGCGGCCATGATGGGGTTGGTCGCGGGGCTGCAGCCGGCCGTCAGGTTCACCGTGAGACAGGCCGTCGAACCGCCGTTGTTCGCGAACGGGAACAGATCGTAGAGGCGTGGTCCCGCTCCGAGCGGCCCCGGGCATCCCTTCGGGACGGCGCAGCCGCTGGGGTTGCCGTCGCGGCCCATGCGCGCCGTCTGCTGCGTATCGCCGACGGCGAGATTGCCGCTGAAGGACATCGGAGCTCCGCCGGCGCAGGTCGGCAGCGAGAAGTGAAGGGCGTGCGGCGCCTGTTTCGCCGACGTCACGTTGAGGGTGAAGTCGATCGGGGTTCCGCAGCCGAAGCTCGGAGAGGTGGTGAACGCGTACGGGGTGACGTTGGTCCCCGAAGCGTTGACTGCGAGGTTCGGGTACGCCGACAGCGCCTGGTTGATCGTAACACCCGGGGTCGCCGTCGTCAGCGTCGCCGAGATGTTGGAGTCCGCGATGCAGCCGTCGTTGGAGATGCCGATCGTCAGCTTGATGCATTCGTCGCGGTTGACGATGTTGTTGTGGTTGCCGAGCGAGTCGTCGATGGTCACCGGTCCGAGATTGAGCTTCGCGTCGCCGGTCAGGCAGAAGTTGGCCGTCGCCGACCCTCCGTTGGAGACGCTGACGTTCTGGGAGGCGGCCGGGTTGCAGTTGCGGAAGGGATCGGCGGCCCCCACCGTGTAGTTGCCGGGTGGAACGGAGATGGAGTACGTCCCGTCCGCGCCGCTCGCCGCGGAGTGCCCGTCGGAGGCCGTCACCACGGCTCCCACGATCGGAAGACCGGTGACGCAGTCCGTGATCTTGCCCGCGATCGCTCCTCTTGCGGGCGGGGTGCAGCCGGCGAACTTGAACTTGCCGACGCGTGTGTGGAAGTTGAACTGGTTCGTGTTCCGATCGCCGACCGGGTAGTACTCGTTGACGTACCAGAACGTGCACTCGTCCACCGGGTCGAGCTGGAGGGCCGAATAGTCTCCCCAGCGGTTGCCGCTCAGGATCTGCGAGCCGAGGCCGGCGAAGATCGTCGCCTCTCCCTGGAGAAGGCCGCCGGTCTCGTTGAACGCGCGGCCCGCAAAGTTCACGGAAGGAAACACCGAAGGGCTCGACGTGCTGTAGCCCACCACGAGGTTGCCCTGGTTGTCGATGGCCGCGCTGCCCATCCAGCGGTTCAGGCCGGTCACCGGGTTGCCGGCGTCGGGAGAGAAGGTGGCCTGGTCGTAGATGGAGAACGCGCCTCCGGGCGTGGAGCGCCGCAGCTCGTAGTAGCGGGGAGCGGCCTGATGTTCGGAGGGTGTGGGGAAGCGAGTCGTGAGATGGACACCGACGTTGACCGTGTGGACCGCGACCAGGGACTCGATACCGTCGTGATTCCGATACTGGAACCGATACATCAGGCGGTCACCGATCGAATCGAGGTTGTCGCCGGCGTTGGCCGGGGGCGGCTGCTCGATGTCCGCACGCCCCGGTGGGTTGAGCGGATCGAATGCCGCGACGGGAAGCGCGCTCTCCGAGCGCTCGGTGAACGTCGAGTTCCCCGGCGTGCCGAAGTCCACGTGGAAGTCAAACAGCCTGAGGGCGTCTCCCTGAGGGTCGCCGAAGATCGCCGCCGTGTAGATGGCGAAGATGTTGGGCGTTCCCGGTGCGGGCGGGAGCAGCCCGTCGAAGTCGAGGGGCAGCATGCCCGAGGAGGAGAAGCTCAACCCGTTGCCGCCGTTGGAGAGGCTGAAGTAGATCAGCGTCGCCGTCGGATCGCCGACGAGCATCTTTTTGCGGTCGAACGCGATGGCGCCTTCGCCGTTGAACGGGCCGCCGTTCAAGAACTGCCGGGTCGACAGGTAGTAGGCGTCCGGCCACGTGGCGAGCTTGGGATAGTCCGGGAAGTTGTTGGACGGGAGCTGGAAGTCATAGAGGTAGTACTTCCCGGCCGGGTCGCCGTTGATCGACTCGGCGATGCACTGGTGGTAGGGAGGCGCGTTGATGGCCGTGAACGCGAACTGGCTGACCTGCCAGCGGTCCGCCAGCTTGTCGTACAGGACGATCGGGTCCCCGGCGTCGCCGGTCGCGCAGATCCCGCCGATGGAGGCGAAGAGGCTGCTCTGACGGAACGGCGGGGTCAGTGGGTTGCCCGACTTGTCGTAGACGCGGACGCGGGTGTTGACGACCTCGACGTAGTGGTTTGGGCCTACCGCGCCGTTGGAGTCCGAGGGGTTGACGAGCCCCGCGCCGTTGTCGGTGTCCGCGAGCCCCTCGAAGGAGGTCGACGAGGGAAGCGCCTCGAGGGCCTTCGTCGAGAGCCTTTGGCCGCCGCGAATCGTCGCGTCCTCGAGCTTGAACCCCGGCGCAGCGACGATCGGGCGATCGATCTCGTCGTTGAGCTCGTTGATCTCGCCGGCCTCTCCGGACGCGGCGGCGGGAGGCAGGCTGCGCGCCTCCGCGGAGCGCCCGAACAGGACGGCGTATCCGACCTGCGGGGTCGTAGACGCTTTTTCCTCCACGGCCGGGGAGGCGGGGGCCGGCGCCTCGCGTCTTGCGCCCTTCTCCGACCCGCGGCCGATCCGGGTCACGGCGGCTGCGCCCTCTCCGCTTCCGCGCGTCGAGACACGGCCGTCGTCTTTCGCTTGAGAGACCGGTGCTCGCGTCGAACACGAAAGGAATCCGAGACTGAACAGGGTCAGGGTCAGGACCTTGAGGCGGGTACCGTTGTGCATGGAGACCTCCATTCGAAAAAGAGAAGCGAAGAAAAAGCAGAGGGGGAGAAAGAACAGTCGACCGAAACCCGCGGATGTCGGGAGGAGAGCGCCACCGATTCCTCCTGCGCCGAAACTGAACCCGCGTACGGGTGAGGCTCTGAACGCTAGTCCCGGATGTGGATCTTTTCAAGCCAAAAGATTCGACACGCTCGCGTGACACAGATCACCGGGGAACCGACCCGGGAATGCTCAGCGCTGGCGCAAGTCAACCCGGGAGGCATCGTTCTGGTCGTCGATTCGAGGTCGTCCGCCAGGAATTCGCCGCTCCGTCTACTCCTGAAGGGCCTCATGGACGAACGTGATCGCGATCGAGCCTTCGCCCACGGCCGAGGCGACGCGTTTGACGTTGCCGCGGCGCACGTCGCCGACTGCAAACACTCCCGGAAGGCTCGTTTCGAGAAGATGCGGAGGCCGCGCGAGCGGCCAGTGCGCGGCGGCGAGGTTCTCTTTCGACAGATCCGGCCCGGTTTTGATGAACCCGTTCTCGTCGAGAGCGACACAGCCGTCGAGCCAGCTCGTGCTCGGAACCGCTCCAGTCATGGAGAAGACGTGCCGGATGTCGTGAGTCGTGACCGCTCCCGTTTCCGTGTCGCGCCACCTCACGCGCTCGAGATGGTTCCCCCCTTCGAGGGCCACGATCTCCGTCTGTGGCCGAAGGACGATGGCCGGGTTCGTCTCGATCCGGCGAATCAGATATCGCGACATGGTTTCGGCCAAGCCGGTTGCCCGAACGACAACATGCACCCGCTTAGCGGTCTTAGCCAGGAACACGGCTGCCTGTCCCGCCGAGTTCCCGCCGCCCACGACGGCGACCTCCTCGCCGCGGCACAGTTGCGCCTCGATTGGCATGGCGCTGTAGTAGACCCCCACGCCTTCGAAG
>JBASRI010000516.1:0-2360 GCA_049273755.1 Thermoanaerobaculia bacterium | reverse complement strand
CCCCCGTCTCGCGCCGGGAGTCGCCATGATCGGCCGCGTGCTGCCCGGCTCGCGCCGGCTCGACCTCGTGCTGCTCGGCTGCGCCCTCGCTCTGGCGGCCCTGGGCGTTCTCTTCGTCGCCTCGGCGACGACGGGCACGCGCTACCAGGGCCTGGCCAGCCGGCAGGCCATCTGGATTGCAATCGGCCTCCTGGCGATGACCGTGGCGATCCTGTTCGACTACCGCATGCTCCTGAAGTTCTCCTTCGCGATCTACTGCGTGTGCCTGCTGCCACTGGTGTATTTGCTCTTCTTCGGCGAGACGATCGCGAACGTGCGCTCCTGGATCCGAATCGGCCAGTTCCAGTTCCAGCCGGCCGAGCTCTCGAAGATCGCCACGGCGCTGCTCGTCGCCTATCTCTTCGAGAACGAGGATGACGCCCGCCTGAATGCTTCCACCATCGTCAAGCTCGGCGCGATCGTCGGCGCGCCGATGCTGCTGGTGTTCTTGCAGCCGGACCTGGGCCTGGTGATCACGTTTCTCCCGCTGATCTTCGTCGGCCTCTACTTCGGGGGGCTTCCGGCGCGGGGCTGGGTCGCGATCGTCCTGGTGGTCGCAGTGCTGGCGGGCGCGGGCTGGTTTCTCTTGAAGGACTACCAGAGGCAGCGCATCGGGACGTTCCTGAATCCCGACAGCGACCTGCTCGGCTCGGGCTACCAGGTGCGGCAATCCAAGATCGCTGTCGGCTCGGGGGGATTCTCGGGCAAAGGCTTCCGGAGCGGCACGCAGAGCCAGCTGCGGTTCCTTCCGGTGCAGCACACGGACTTCATTCTCGCCGTCATCGCCGAGGAGTGGGGGTTCCTCGGCGTGATCCTCGTGCTGGCGCTCTTCGCGGCGCTCTTCTTGCGGGCGATGACCCTGGCGCAGACGGCGCGCGACCGCGGTGGCGTCTTTCTCGTGCTGTGCCTGACCGGAATGATGCTCTTCTCGGTCATCATCAATGCCGCCATGATGATCGGCCTCGCGCCGACGACGGGCATCCCTCTGCCGCTGGTGTCGTACGGGGGCTCGTCGGTGGCGACGACGTTCCTCGGAATCGGCCTGATCCTGGGCGTGGAATACCGCCGGTTCGCCAACGCGTGAGGAAAGAGCTCCTCGTCAACGCGACGCCTCCCGAGACGCGTGTCGCCGTCCTCGAGGACGGCCGCGTCGTCGAGGTCATGCACGAGCGCCGGAGCCGGCAAGGCCTGGTCGGCAACGTGTACCTGGGCCGCGTCCACCGCGTGCTGCCGGGGATCCAGGCGGCCTTCGTCTCGATCGGCCTCGACCGGGACGCGTTCCTCTACGTCGAGGACGCGGCGCCCCATGCGCTCGAGCTCGAGGCGGAGGAGGAGGAGGAGGAGGAGGAGGGGAAAGCCGGCGCGGAGGCCCGGGCCGAGGCTTCTCCCGCGGACCGGCCGCGCATCGACGATCTCGTCAAGGAAGGCCAGGAGATCCTGGTGCAGGTGACCAAGGACCCGATGGGGGCCAAGGGGCCGCGCGTCACCTCGGCGATCTCGCTGCCCGGCCGCACGCTGGTGCACCTGCCCGGGTCTCGGGAGATCGGCGTCTCGCGCCGTGTCGAGGACGAGACGGAGCGCGCGCGGCTGCGCGCGATGCTCGAGGCGATCCCCGGCGAAGGCGGCTGGATCGCGCGCACCGTGGCCCTCGGCAAGTCGGCCGAAGAGCTGGCGGCCGATCACTCCTACCTCTCCGGGCTCTGGGCTCGGATCGCGCGCCGGCGCGAGAGCGCGGGGCCTCCGGCGCTTCTCCACCGTGAGCTCGAGCTGGCGCTGCGGAGCGTGCGGGACGTCGCGAGCGACGACGTCGACGTGATCCGGGTAGACGACGGGGCCACGCTCGCGCGGATGCGCGAGTTCCTCGAGGAGGCCGCTCCGCGGCTCTCCCGCCGGCTCGAGCTTCACACCGGCGACGAGCCGCTCTTTGCGCGGTTCGGAGTCGAGGCCGAGATCGAGGACGCCCTGAAGAGCCGCGTGACCCTGGCGTCCGGCGGCTCGCTCGTGATCCACCAGACCGAGGCCCTCGTCGCCATCGACGTCAATACCGGGCGCTTCGTGGGAAAGGACGATCTCGAAGAGACGGTCTTCGCCGCGAACCTCGAGGCGGCGCGAGAGGTGGCGCGCCAGATCCGGCTCCGGGATCTCGGAGGGCTGCTCGTGGTCGACTTCATCGACATGGAGGATCCAGAGCACCGCCAGGAGCTCTTCCAGACCTTCGAGGCCGAGCTCGCGCGCGACCGGGCCCGCACGCGCGTCCTGCAAATCTCGGAGTTCGGGTTGATCGAGATCACGCGGCAGCGCTCGCGGGGCAACCTGGAGCG
>JBASRI010000503.1:0-8922 GCA_049273755.1 Thermoanaerobaculia bacterium | reverse complement strand
GCGCGAGCTCGGCGAGGGGCTCGGCTACTGGGCCGCGACGTACAACGCGCTGCCGGAGACGACGCCGCCCTCGCGCCCGCCTGCCGGACGCAAGCCCTCGGGAGCGATCGCCGGCGTTCCGATCCTTCCTCCGGAGCGGAGGGTGTCTTACGGAAACATCGTCGACAGGCTCGCGCCGCTCGACGCGTTCCCTCCCTTCGCGCCGGTCGCCGACGCCGTGGACCCGTCGGGCGACGTTGAGGCGTTTCTCGCCGACCTGACAGAGACGTTCGCGGCGGTGTATCTCGCGAGCGTTCCGCCGGGCAGCGTCATCACGTTCCTCCACGGCGTCACTGGCCCGGTCGCGGTACGCACGCTGCTCCCGTACGTCTCGCCGGAAGAGCAGCGGCTGCTGCTCCGGTACACCTGGCAGGCCTGCGCCTCGTTCTACTCCTCCAACGGCGGCAAGACCGCACCGCGGCTTTCCTCGGACGCTCTGCCCTCGCGCGACGAGCTCGCGGACCGCGCGATCGCGACCGGCGACGAGCACGCGATCAAGTTCACCGAAGCGTGCTTCCGCGAGTATGCGCGAAATCCGAAACCCGTCTACGTTCTCGCCGCGCGCGACGGCGTCGCGCGCCTGTAGCTCTCAACGAATCCCGGTTGCCAGGTACAGCTCGTCGAGCGTGCGTCGGTAGGAGTACACGTAGGAGGCGCCGTCGGGGGCGACGACCACCGGTCCGACCTGGAGAACTCCCGCCGGATCGGGCGGCCGAAACTCCTTCCAGAGCGTCCGCGTTCCCGTCACCACGTCGACGAGATCGACGCGGCCCGGCGGCTCGGACGGTCGCCAGACATAGAGCGAACGGCCGTCCCTCGTCCAGCGCATCGGTACGTCCTCAGGATCCAGGCCGGGCACGGGGCGGGGCTCTCCGGGCTCGGTCGGATAGAGCGCGATACGGCGGTCTGGTCCGGTCGCCGCGACGGACTTTCCGTCGGGCGAGACGGTTTGGAAGAGAAAGCTCACTCCTTCCGGCGTGATCGCTCGGGGCTTTCCCTGGGCGATATCCTGGACGAAGAGCCGCGGCCCGCGCCCGGGCTCGTTGCCGAAAACAACGACGCGGAGTCCATCGGGGAACCACGTCGCCCACTGGTAGGTGATCTCCGTCTGCGGCAGTCTCTTGGGTTCCCCCGGGCCGGTCGGCAGGAGCACGAGCCGTCGTTGGCTCGGATCGGCAGTCAGCACCCACCGACCGTCGGGTGAAAAGGCAAGAGCGAAACCCTCTCCCAGACGGACGGCAGGGGAACCATCCAGCTTCCGGATGTAGACCGCGTTGGGCTGCAGGTTCTCTTCGTTGAACAGCAGGAGCTTGCTGTCCGGCGAGAAGTCGTAGGGGAAGGACCAATCGAGCCAGGTCAGGTCCCGCTCGCGGCCCTCGCTGACACCGACGATCTCCCGGCGAGCCGTGAAGCGGGAGAGGAGCACGCGCCCGTCCGGAGCGATATCGTGGAGAGCACAGTCCCCCGCGCAAGCGAAAGCCATACGCGTTTTCCCCGAGAGTGAAGTCGCGCTGATGGAAGTCCCGATGAAACTGGACCAGACTTCGTCTCCTCGAGGCGACCAGACGACTCCCGAGTTCGCATTGGGGCCGGTCAGCTGCACCTTGCCGCTCGCGTCGATGACCTTCAGGACGCCGACGTTGTCTCCGCGCCGGGGATGGTCGATGAAGGCGACGAGCTTGCCGTTCGGCGAGACTCGCACGTTGCTGACCCAGCCGGCGGTGTCGTAGAGCACCTTCTCGATCGGATACTCGAGGCGGCAGCGGTTTGCGAGGTGCCGAGTGACAGCGAGGTTCTTGCCGTCTGGGGACCAGTCCGCATCCTGCACGTTCTCCAGAACTTCCCGCGGAGCCCCACCAGCGAGGGGAACCCGCGCCAGGGTGCCGGCGGCTTCGAAACCGATGAGGTAGTGACGGTTCAGCGAGATCGCCATCTCGCCGGCTGAGGAGATCGAAAGGATTTCGGCGGAAGGCAGGCCCAAGGAGCGGGATTCCGTGCTTCCGGCCCTCGTCGAGAGAATCTCGAGGGGACGGCCGTCCCAGGACGCGCTGTAGACGATCGTCTGACCATCCGGTGCGAATCGCGTGGAGAGAATCGTGCCGCGCTGGAAGGTCAGCCGTTGGAACCGCACCGGCAAGTCGGGCTTTCCGGCCGTGACTCCTCGCACGAAGAATCCGACTCCGATTCCTCCGGCCAAAGCGAGCGCGGCGGGCAGGAGCCAGCCCCGCCGGCGCGTCCTTACGGGCTCGGCGGCCTCGAGTCCGCCGGAGGCAGAGGTCTCCGAAAGGTGGTCGCGGACGCTGCGCAGATCCCGGGCGAGGTCCTTGGTCGAGGCGTAGCGCTCCTCGGGATCTTTGGCCAGGCACCGCTCGACGATCCAGCGCACGGGAGCTGGTGCTTTGGGGGCGAGCTGCCCGAGGGGCTCGGGCTCCTCGCGGATGATCGCGACGAGCGTCTCGGCGCCGGTCTTCCGCTGAAAGGCGCGCTTGCCGGTCGCCATCTCGTAGAGGATCGCGCCGAGCGTGAACTGGTCGGAGCGGAAGTCCACCGACTGTCCGCTGGCCTGCTCGGGAGACATGTAACCGGCCGTGCCCATGACCGTGCCGGGCTCGGTGGGCGAGGCGATGGCCGTCGGAAGGACGGACTGCGCCTGTGCACCGGGCTCGGTCAGCTTCGCCAGGCCGAAGTCGAAGATCTTGGCGAAGCCGTCCTTCGAAACCATGATGTTCTCGGGCTTCAGGTCCCGGTGCACGATGCCGACCGAATGCGCCTTGGCGAGGCCCTCCGCGGTTTGAACCGCGATGTCGAGGAGCTTCTTCGTCGGCACCGGCTCGTCCGAAGCAACGAGCTCGCGCAGGGTCTTGCCTTCGATGAGCTCCATGGCGATGTAGACGGTGCCGTTGGTCCCGCCGAT
This sequence comes from Thermoanaerobaculia bacterium, assembly GCA_049273755.1. Classification (GTDB taxonomy): domain Bacteria; phylum Acidobacteriota; class Thermoanaerobaculia; order UBA5066; family Gp7-AA6; genus DAHUXD01. The sequence goes on along the minus strand of JBASRI010000503.1, from coordinate 5,969 downwards.
GTCGTAGATCGTCAAGATGTTCGGGTGATTCAAGGCGGACGCCGAGCGGGCCTCCTGCTCGAAGCGCTGGCGGCGGTCGGGGTCCGACGCGGTGAGGATGGGGAGGACCTTGATGGCCACGTCGCGGCCGAGCTTGGTGTCCCGGGCGCGGTAGACCTCGCCCATCCCTCCCGCGCCCAGCGGCGCGACGATCTCGTAGGGGCCGAGACGAGTGCCGGGCGAGAGATTCATGGGATCAGCGCAGCCCCGTCGCCACGTAGAGGTCGCCCAGAACTCGCCGGTAAGAAACGACGAACGACCGTCCGTCGGGCGCGATCGCCGCGGGTCCGACCTGCTCGACGCCGGACGGATCGGGAGGCTGGAACTGCCTCCAGGTGGTGCGTCGACCGGTCGCGACGTCTACGACGTGGATGACTCCGGGCGGCACCGTCGGAGCCATCACGAATACGGACCGCCCGTCGGCCATCCAGCGGATCGGGGCATCGTCCGCCTCGAACCCCGGTGTCGGCCGTGGCTCGCCGGGTTGCGCCGGATAGATCGCGAAGCGGCCGTCCGGTCCGCGCGCCAGGATCGACCGGCCGTCGGGAGATATGGACTGTCCACCCCGGATCGTGACGCCCTCCGGGGTGATCGCCTGGGGCTTGGTTGCCGCCGTCCTACGGACGGCGTCTCCTACTGCCGAGGGCTGTCCGCTGGTGGTCGGACCGCCCCCCGAGATCTCCTGCACGAAAAGCCGGGGTCCCCGGCCCGGCTCGTTGGCAAGAATAAGAAGCCGGCGTCCGTCCGGAAACCAGTTCGCCCACTGACAGGTCAGGTCTCCGATGTCGAGAGTCTTCGGCTGTCCCGCGCCGATCGGCACCAGCGTGACCGGCCGGCGCTCGGGAAGCTTCACGGTCACCGCCCAGCGTCCGTCCGGCGAGAGGCCGAAGCCCTCGCCTTCTCCGATTCGAACTGCGGGAGAGCCGTCGAACCGGCGAGCATAGGTGCCAAGAGGCTGGCGGTTCTGCTCGTTGAAGAGGACCGTTTCACCGTCGGCCGAGACGTCCACGGGAAACGACCAGTCGAGCGCCGTCAGATTGCGCGGAGCACCTCCGCCCGCCGGGAAACCGACGATCTCGCGGCGGCCCGCGAACTCGACGACGAGCACGCGGCCGTCGCGCCCGACGTCCTGAAGGAATCCCGACGGAGAGCTCCAGATCTGGCGGGTGCGGCCGCCGAGCGTCGTCGCCTGGATCCCGCCGAACCAGACCTCGTCGCCCTTCGGCGACCAGGCCAGGCTGCCGAAGCTGGACACGAACGGTCCCGCGAGCGTCAGTTTGCCGGCCGTGTCCACGATCTTGATGTTGCCGTCGCTGTTGCCGCGCTGCTGGTGGTCGATGAAGGCGACGAGCCGCCCATCCGGCGATATACGCACGTCGCTGACCCAGCCCGCGCTTTCAAAGAGGATTTTCCCGATCGGGTACTCGAGCCGACTCCGGTTGGCGACGGCCCGAGACACAGCGAGGTCCTTTCCGTCGGGAGACCAATCGGCGTCCTGGACGCTCTCGAGGATCTCCCGCGGAGCGCCGCCCGCGAGCGGCACCCGCGCGAGCGTCCCCGTTGCCTCGTAGCCCACGAGATAACGGTGGTGGAGCGAGACTGCGAGCTCACCGTTCGAAGAGATGGCGAGCACCGCGGCGCCCGGCAGCCCCAGGGAGCGCGACTCGGAGCTGTCCGGCCGTGTCGAGAAGACCTCGAGAGGCCGATCTTCCCAGGCGGCGCTGTAGACGATCGTCTGGCCGTCGGGCGCGAGGCGCGCCGTCAGAATTCGCCCGCGTTGAAAGGTCAGCCGCTGGAACCGGATCGGCGGTGCGGGCTTCGTCCCCACGTTCGCGTGAAGCAGAAACCCGAGGCCCGCTCCCACGAGAAGAGCGAGGGCAGCCGGGAGCAGCCAGCCGCGCCGGCGCATCCGCGCCGGCTCCGCCGCCTCGATGCTCCCCGACGCGGAAGTCTCCGAAAGGTGATCGCGGACGCTCTTCAAGTCCCGGGCGAGGTCCTTGGTCGAGGCGTAGCGCTCCTCGGGGTCCTTGGCCAGGCAGCGCTCGACGATCCAGCGCACGGGGGCGGGTGCCCTGGGCGCCAGCTGCTCGAGCGGCTCCGGCTCCTCGCGGATGATGGCCGCGAGCGTCTCGGCGCCGGTCTTCTTCTGAAACGCGCGCTTGCCCGTCGCCATCTCGTAGAGGATCGAGCCCAGCGCGAACTGGTCCGAGCGAAAGTCCACGGGCTGCCCGCTGGCCTGCTCGGGCGACATGTAGCCGACCGTGCCCATGACAGTGCCGGGCGCGGTCCCGGGAGCGGCAGTGGGAAGGACGGACCCCTCCTGTAAGACCGGGTCGGTCAGCTTCGCCAGACCGAAGTCCAGGATCTTGAGGTAGCCGTCCTTGGAGACCATGAGGTTCTCGGGCTTCAGGTCCCGGTGGACGATGCCGGCGGCGTGGGCTTTGGCGAGGCCCTCGGCGATCTGCACGGCCGCGTCCAGGAGCTTCTTCGTGGGGAGGGGCTCGGCGGCCACGAGCTCGCGCAGCGTCTTGCCCTCGACGAGCTCCATGGCGATGTAGACGGTGCCGTCGGTGCCGCCGATGTCGTAGATCGTCAAGATGTTGGGGTGATTCAGGGCGGAGGCCGAGCGGGCTTCCTGCTCGAAGCGCTGGCGGCGGTCGGGGTCCGACGCGGTGAGGGCGGGGAGGACCTTGATGGCCACGTCGCGGAGGAGCTTCGTGTCCCGCGCCCGGTAGACCTCGCCCATCCCGCCGGCGCCCAGCGGCGCGACGATCTCGTAGGAACCGAGGCGGGAGCCGGGCGAGAGCGCCATGGAGAAGCGAAGGGATTGTATTCCCACATGGCGAGGAGATAATCGGCGGGCCGGGAGCGAAGCGTGCTCGGCCGCACACTCTCTCACTATCGCATCGAGAAGCGCCTGGGGGCGGGAGGCATGGGCGAGGTCTTCCTCGCGCACGACCTGGCTCTGGGCCGCGTGGCCGCGGTCAAGGTCCTGTCCTCGTCGCTGACTCCCGACGCCCGCGCGCGGCTCTTTCGGGAGGCGCAAGCCTGCGCGCGGCTGCAACATCCGGCGATCGCCACCTTCTTCGAGGCGGGCGAGGCCGACGGCGTGGCCTTTCTGGCGATGGAGTTCGTCGCGGGCGAGACACTCCGCGACCGGCTGCGGCGCGGCCCCTTGCCTTTTCCGCAGGCGCTGTCGATCGCCGGGGCGCTGCTCGAAGCCCTGGGGCACGCGCACGCCGCCGGGGTTCTGCACCGGGACATCAAGCCGGAGAACGTCATGGTCACCGGCGACAATCTCGGGAAGCTCCTCGACTTCGGCATCGCGCGGCTCCAGGAGGCCGGCGTCGAGAGCGAGGCCGCGACCGAGGTCGCTCTGACGCAGCCGGGCGCCGTCATCGGCACGCTCGGCTACATGTCGCCCGAGCAGCTCAAGGGCCAGCCCCTCGACGAGCGGTCGGATCTCTTCTCGCTCGGCGCCGTCCTGTACGAGATGCTCGCGGGCCGACCGGCGTTTCCGGGCGACACCGCGGCCGCGCGCATCGCGGCCATCCTTGCGACCGACATCCAGCCGCCGCGGACGGAGAGCGTGTCGGTGGAGGCGGCCGGCGTCGTGGCCCGTGCCCTCGCTCGGGATCCCGGACAGCGATACCCGTCGGCCGCGGCGTTTCTGTCGGACCTGCGCGCCCTGGCGTCGGGCGAGCTTCCCGCATCGCTGCCGGACACGCTCGCCGTCGTGGACTTTCGAAACCTCTCGCACGACGCCGACGACGACTGGATCGGCAGCGGCTTCGCCGAGAGTCTGTCCGCGGACCTCGCGCGCCTGCCGGGCGTTTCGCTCGTGTCGCGAGAGAAGGTCCTGCGGGCTCGCGCCGGCGCCGGCGGCGACGGTCCGGAGCTCGGCGGGATCCTCGGCTGCCGTTGGATGCTCTCGGGCGCGTACCAACGGATGGGACGGCGGCTGCGCGTCACGGCGCTGCTGACGGACGGCATCACGGGTGCGGCCGTATTCTCCGAAAAGCTCGACGGCGACCTCGACGAGATCTTCGCGCTTCAGGACCGCCTCTCGGCGTTGGCGGCCGAGCGTTTGCGCTCCGGCGGCGCGTCGCGCGAGGCCCGGCCTGCCCCCCGCATCGACGTCTACGAGCGCCACGCGCGCGGCCGGCGATTCTTCCACCGGCTCGAGAAGGGCACGATGGACCAGGCGCGGATCCTGTTCGAAGAAGCGGTCGGCGCCGATCCCGCGTACGCCCCGGCGCTGGCCGGTCTGGCGGCCGTGCACGCGATGCGCTTCCCCTTTCAGACGGATCCGCGCGAGCTCGAGATCTCGGAAAGCTACGCGCGCCGCGCGATCGCGGCCGACCCGGAGCTGGCCGAGCCGCGCATCTGGCTGGGCTACAGCCTCTCAAGGCTGGGGCGTCACGACGAGGGGTTCGAGCAGGAGCGGCGGGCGATGGAGCTCGATCCCTCAAGCGCCTATGCGCCGTACTTCGGCGGATTCTGCCGCTTCCAGGCGGGCCGGCGCGAGGACGGTCTTCGCCTGTTCCAGAGGGCTGTCGAGCTCGATCCGCGCCATGGCTTCGCGTGGCTCGCTCTGGGGTGGACGCACCTGGAGCTCGGCCACGTCGCCGAAGCGCGATGGTGCCTCGAGAAATGCCTCGCGCTCGAAGGTGAGGCGGAAATGGGTCCCACGGCCGGGGTCGGGGGCCACCTCGGCGAGTGTCTGCGCCGGTCCGGCGATCTGACCGGGGCCCGTGCCGCCTGCCTTCAAGGGCTGGAGGCGGTCGAACGCTCCGACTTCATGTACCGGGACACGTTCCGCGGAGTCTGCCTCTGCGCCCTCGGCCGTACGGCGCTTTCCCAGGACGACGTCGCCGCGGCGCAAGCCGCGTTCACGCAGGCCGTGGCGCACTTGCGCGGCCGCCCGAGAGCGCTTGGAGGCGGACACCTCCTGGTTCAGGCGCTGGCCGGTCTTGCGCGCGCGGCGGGCGGCGAGGCGCCCCTCGAAGAGGCTCTCGATCTTTTCGCCCGCCGCGACGGGCACGACTTCTCGCTCATTTGGTGCTGCTCGGATGACGTGACGCTTCTCGAGCTGTCGCGGGCCGCGTCCGCCACCGGAAGAACCGCCGAAGCCGCGGAGCTTCTCCGCAGGGCCGTCGTGACGGGCTCGACCGAAGCGGTCGCCTCCGGCCTGTAGGGAGGGCCTCGCGGCCGCCCGAGGAAGGGGACAAGCCCCTCCCCTACGGCAGGAGCCGTTGCGCCAGATGCGCCGCGTGCTGCCGCAGCTCAGGCATCGCCGTGGCTTCCCAGAACCGCGCGGCAACGGCGACGCCGCTGAAGCCGCCGCCGATGACGGCGATCGCCGGGGCCCGCCGCGTTCAGGGGCGCTCAAGGGGACGCCCGGCGAGCGTCGGGCTTTAGGACTTCGTTTCTTCCCCGCTCGTGGGATCCATCATCCGGCGGACCTGCGAGATGCGATTGGCGGGAAACCCACCGTGCGAGGCGTGGTCGCGGATCGCCTGCTCGTCCGGCGAGATGTAGACACAGTAGAGCTTGTCGTCCGTCACGAAGCTCTCGACCCACTGGAGCTTCCGGCCGACCTCCGTCACGACGGAGTTGGACTTTCGCGAGATCTCCTGGATCTCCCGCGGGCTCTTCTTCCCGATGCCCGGGATGTCGCGTTCGATGACGTATTTCGGCATGGCACTGGCCCTCCAGTGCGGAGAACTCTAGCTCATTGAGACTGAGCCGGCCGGAGGGGATCTCCCCGCGACCCCCGAATCCGCGAGCCCGACCCGTGCATAATTGCCGTTTCCATGGCAACCCTGCCCGACGGCCCGACCCAGCGCGAGCGCGCCGAGGCGCTTCAGGAGCTCCTCGCCGAGCGGATCCTCGTGCTCGACGGGGCGACCGGGACCTGGATGCAGGCG
>JBASRI010000493.1:0-3884 GCA_049273755.1 Thermoanaerobaculia bacterium | reverse complement strand
GTTCGACGACACGTGCGGCAATCTCGTTCAGCTCCATCAGGTCTGAGGGGGCGCCGGGGGAGGCGTTAGAACCCCGGCGCCCGCCACACCTCTTGGCCGTCGAGCAGCGTCCAGAGCACCTTCGCCTCGTGGATCCGCGACGCCGGAATCTCGAAGAGGTTGCTGTCGAGGACGATCAAATCCGCGGCCTTGCCGACCTCGATCGAGCCCGTCTCCCGGTCGGAGAAGTCGAGGTACGCGCCCCGGATCGTGTACGCGGCGATCGCGTCGGGCAGCGCGATCCTCTCCTCCGGCAGCCACGCCGGGCCCGGGCCCTCGGAGGGCTGCCGCCGTGTGACCGCTACCTCGATGCCGTCGAGCGGGTTCATCGAGGACACGCTCCAGTCGCTGCCGAACGCCACCGCGGCTCCGGAGGCGAAGACGCTGCCGATCGGGTAGAGCCAGCGTGAGCGGGCGGGGCCGAGCTTCGGCTGGGTGAGCTCCGTGAGGTACTTGTCGCCGTTGGCCCAGAACGGCTGAAAGTTCGCCACCACGCCGAGGCGGCGGAAGCGCGGGATGTCCGCCGGATCGATCAGCTCGATGTGCGCGAGGTGGTGCCGCGCGTCGCGCACGCCGTTGGCCAAACGGGCGGCCTCCAGCGCATCGAGAGTCATCCGGATCGCGCGGTCGCCGATGGCATGCACGTGGATCTGGAAGCCCTCCTTGTCGAGCGCCGTCGCGAGCGGCCGGAAGGCTTCCGGGGTCAGGTTCGGCTTGCCGAAGTCGCCCGGGAACCCGACGTAGGGCTCCAGCACCGCCGCAGTGCGCGTCTCGAGCACGCCGTCGGCGAAGATCTTGACGGCCGTCGCGCGCAGGCGCTTTCCGGCGTACTTCTTTCGCAGCGCCGCCAGCCTGGGGACTTCGGACAACCCTTTGTCCGTGTCGCAATGGAGCGACGCGAGGACGCGCGCGGTCAGTTCCCCTCGGCCGTCGAGCGCGGCATACGCCTGGAGCTCCTCCTCCGAAGCGCTGGCTTCCACGAGCGAGGTCAGGCCGAACCGGTTGGCGATCTTGAGCGCTTCGCGCAGGCCGTCGACAGAGTCCTTGGGGCTGTGTTTCGGAAGGAGCTTTCCGACCAGATCCGCCGCGTCCTCCCGCAGCGTTCCGGTCGGCTCCCCCGTGGCCGGGTCTCGCTCGACCCGCCCATGCGGGGGATCCGGCGTCGCCTTCGTCACTCCCGCGAGCGAGAGGGCTTTCGAGTTGACCCAGACGGAGTGGCCGTCGGACGCCGAGAGATAGGCAGGGCGGTCGGGAACCGCCGCGTCGAGCGCGGTTTTCGACGGGTTGCCGTCTGGAAAAACGGTCAGGTCCCAGCCTCCTCCGCGCACCCAGGACGCGTCCGGGTGCTGCGCCGCGTAGCGCCGGACCTTCTCCAGAATCGCCGCCGGAGTCGTCAGGCCGTTGACGTCGCACTCCAGAGCCTCCACGCCGCCGGAGACCGGGTGCACGTGGGAGTCGTGGAACGCCGGCAGAACCATCTTGCCTCCGAGATCCACGACGCGCGTCTTCGGGCCGACCCGGCCGCGGGCAGCGGCGTCCGTTCCCACGAAGACGACCCTCCCGCCCGAGACGGCCACGGCTTGCGCCCAGCTTCGGGCGCCGTCCACGGCGTAGACGGCCCCGCCCGTCAGTACGAGCTCGGCGGGTGGGCTACCCGGCGCGCCCGAGAGCCCGAGGAGGGCCAGCGTGGCCAACGCCGCCGCGAGGGTCCGCCGCCGCGTCACTTCGCGACCTTCGCTCTGGCGCTCTCTGCGATCTTCTTCGTCACCTCGTCGGTCAGTTCGTTCGGGATCGGGATCGACAGGTTGTACTGCGCGATCCTCCATCCCGCGGGCGTCGAGAGGAGGGCGCCCGAGCCGCGGCACGGCCCCATGTTGGGCGTGTCGAGCGCCTCGTCGAACCACGCGACTGTGCGGTCCGGCGCGAACGCGATGTTGCGCGAGACGGTCCGGAAGCTCCAGGCCTTGCCCTTCGCGAAGTATGGGTGCGCCCACTTTCGGAACTCGTCCCTGGTCCAGCGCTCCGTTCCGTCCGTTCCCAGAAACACGGCGTCCGGCGTGAAGTAGGAGAAGTACTTTTCCTCGTTCGCCGCCGAGGCGGCGGCGTGCCAAGCATCGAGCACGGCGCCGACGGCGCCCGAGGCGAACATTCCCTCCACCGACTGCGCGGCCATGACGGCCGTCCACGCCGCGACGATAAAGCCCGAGAGCCAGAGACGTCTCATGATCCCTCCTGGCGCGCCGATCTTAGCGAAGCGCGCCGCACTCGTTGGCCTTCGCCTTTGCCCTTTCGGTTGACTCACACCCCCGAGTAGCGCTCCGCCCGTCGCTGGACTCCGGAAAGCAGCGCGCGGCGCAACAGGCTCGAGAACGGCCCGACGACGGCCCAGTAGATACGGAACTTGCGGCGCGCGGCGCCGCCGAAGTATTGGATGCGAGTCTCGGTCGAGAGTTCGCACGAGATGCCGTCGGTGGCGCCGATCAGGAGGTTCCAGGCCACCTTGACGCAGTCGTCTTCGGCAAAATTGACGAACGCCTCGCGGTCCGGGATTCGTCGTAGGCCGCCATCCGGGCGCCAAAACCTGCCGGCAAGGCCGAAGACCAGCTCGGACACAGGAAGCTCGTCGAGCTTCGTGAAGCCGAAGCGCTGGAGCTTCTGGGGGAGCGTCCCGTGGCTGGCCCGAAGGGCGCGACTGCCGTAGCCGCGCACCGCCAGGAGCGCCTTCGTCAGAGGCGACGCCGCGAGGTCCTGCGCCAGGAGCGCGTCCCAGGTGCACAGCGTCGTGGCGCCGACGCGGACCTGGTGATGCGAGAGGGTCTCGCCCTGCGGGAGGACGAGCTGGAGCAGCGTCGGCCTCAGGAGGCTTCCAGCGCGTGCGCGGGGGCCACCGGATTCGTCCGCTGCGCAGCTTCGTGCTCCTGGAGATACGCCTGCGCCTTCATCATGCGCTGCGAGCGCATGAGGACGCGCGTCAGATACGGGATCTCCGAGGGCTTGATCTGGCGCATCCAGTCGATCCAGCGCTTTTCGCCCGAAATGTTCAGGATCGACCGCCGCCAGGTCTCGGCGTAGAGCTCGAAGAAGCGCTTCGCGCCCAGGCGCGGCTCCCAGAGGACGTGGTGCATGTCGTACTTGAACCAGGGTTGCCCCTGGAGGATCGGCGAGAGCTTCTGGAAGAGCTCGGTGCCAGGCAGGGGCGTGAGGATCGTGTAGCCGGCACGCTGAAAGCCGTGGGTCGCGACGAAGTCCCAGAGCTCCTCGAAGTGCTCTTGGTCCCAGTCGGGATCCACGAGGAAGTTGCCGGTCACGCCGTAGCCCATGGAGCGGGCGATGCGCGCGGCATCGACGGACGCAGATACCGAGGCGTCCTTCGTCACGCCCGCCAGCCCCGCATCCGACGCGGCTTCGAGGCCGAAGAAGATGTCGAAGTCCTTGGCGATCGGCCGCCAGGCCTCGAGAAGCGCGGGGTGGCGGCAGACGATGTCGGTGCGCGTCTGAACGAGGAGCCACCGCTTCCTGACGCCGCGGCGCACCAGCGCCACCGCGAGCTCGCGGCTCCTTTCGGGGTGATTCCAGAAAAGGTCGTCGGCAATGAAGACCGCGTCGCCGACGGAGGCGAGATCGTCCACGACCGCCGAGATCGAGCGCTCGCGGAAAGACCGGCCGTAGAGCTGCCAGACCGAGCAGAAGTTGCAGCGGAACGGACAACCGCGCGCCGTCTCGACGATCCAGACCGGCCGGAACATAAGACAGTGGTACTTCCGCCGGTCGCGTTCGACCAGGTGACGCGCTGGAAGAGGGACCGCATCGAGCCCCGTGCGCTCCTCGAGCGGCCGGGTCGAGAC
>JBASRI010000489.1:0-11490 GCA_049273755.1 Thermoanaerobaculia bacterium | reverse complement strand
GGTCAGGATCCAGGACTGCAGAAGGTTGGCCCCGCGGCTGCCGCGCCCGGGCGCCTGCGCCGACAGGACGAGCACGCAGCCCACGAGAACCATGACCAGCACCGCGGCGCCGCGCCGCGGAGTGACCGCCGTGGTCTCGACGTGAGGGTTGGGGGACCTCATGGGAAGATCGCTCTAAGTAATACTGATCTTCCTCAACAAGTCCATGTCCGTCAGCATCGCCCCCGTCCCGAGCGCCACGGAGGCCAGGGGATCCTCGGCGTAGGAGATGGGCAGGCCGGTCTCCTCGGAGAGCCGGCGGTCCATGTTCCGCAGGAGCGAGCCGCCGCCGGTGATGATGATCCCCTTGTCCATGATGTCGGCCGAGAGCTCCGGCGGCGTGCGCTCGAGGGCGACGCGCACCGTCTCGACGATCGCGGCCACCACCTCCGAGAGCGCCTCCCGGACTTCCTCGTCGGTGAGCATGAGGGTCTTGGGCACTCCCTCGACGAGGTCCCGGCCCTTGACCTCCATGGTCATCGGCTCGTCGAGCGGATGCGCCGAGCCGATCTCGATCTTGATCTGCTCGGCCGTGCGCTCGCCGATCAAGAGGTTGTACTTGCGCTTCAGGTACTGGATCAGGGCCTCGTCCATCTCGTTGGACGCCGTCCGGACCGAGCGGCTATAGACGATGCCGGCCAGCGAGATCACGGCGACGTCGGTCGTCCCGCCGCCGATGTCCACGATCATGTTGCCCGTGGGTTCGGTGATTGGCAGCCCCGAGCCGATGGCCGCCGCCATCGCCTGCTCGATGATGAAGACCTCCGAGGCCCCGGCGCGCAGGGCCGAGTCCTGCACGGCCCGCTTCTCGACCTGCGTGATCCCGGACGGCACGGAAATGACGATGCGCGGACGCACGAAGAGCGACCGCCCGTGAGCTTTCTTGATGAAGTGGTCGAGCATCTTCTCGGTCACTTCGAAGTCCGCGATGACCCCGTCCTTCATCGGCCGGATCGCGACGATGTTGCCGGGAGTGCGCCCCACCATCTCCTTGGCGTCGGTGCCGACGGCCTCGACGCGGTTGGTGTTGGTGTTGACTGCCACGATCGACGGCTCGCGCACGATGATGCCCTTGCCGCGGGCGAAGACCAGCGTGTTGGCGGTGCCCAAATCGATCGCGAGGTCGTTGGAGAAGATCGAGAAAATGGATTTCCAGGCCAAGAAAACCTCCTAGAGCAGACGTCAGGCGGCAGACGACGGACGGCAGCCCGACCGGACAGTCACGAGCGGTCTGCGCCTCCTGCCTCCGTCCTCCTGTCTCCTGCCTTCATCATAGCGACTCTACGAAAACGCGGACTCTCTTGACGGTCTCGTTGCCGGACGCGTCCACGGACTTGACCACCAGCATCGCCGCACCGTCGCGCTCCACCGTGACGGTCTTCTTGAAGGAGCCGTCGGCCTCCACATCCGCGGGCTCGGCGTTGACCGTGACGATCGCCCCGGGCTCCGTCTTCCCGTAGATCAGGAAGAGGTTGCCCATCTGCTGGGGCGGGAAGACCGTCAGCGCCGGCGGCGCCCCGTTTCCGGCGCTCGACTTGACCGGTTCGGTCGCCATCTTGAAACGCCGCACGAGGCTCCAGTCTGAGGCCACGCCGCTCGGGTCGATGGCGGCGACGCGCCAGAAGTACGAGCCCTCGCGGGAAACCTTGACCCGTGAGCTCGTCTGGACCCGGTCGTCCAGGTCCACCTCCGTCGCATCGGGGACGAAGAGGCGCGACCGGGAGATCTGCAGCCGGTACCGGGCGGCTTCCGGGACCTTCGTCCACTTCAGCTCCACCTGGTCGCCGGTCTTCAGGTCGTAGATGCGGTTGTCGGCCGGAAGGGTGGGCTGCGGCGCGTCCGGAAGCGTGACCTTCGGGGAGAACTGGCGGCTGCCGGCGTCCGCCGAGATCTTTTCGCGGCCCTCCAGCACGACCGTCTCCTTGCCGGTCGAGACCGTCGTCCGCCCGCGGTAGCTGACCACCTCGGTCTTCTCCCCCATCGCCACGTCCACGGACGCGCGGGAATCGCGCTCGATGGCGGCCGTCGCCAAATCGGTGTCGACGGTCGACGTCGCGCTCGAGGTGTAGACGTTGATCGCGCCCGAGATCATCTTGATCTGGCTGCCGCTCGACTCCGAAGCGACGGGCTTGCGACACTCGAAGAGCGACCCCGGTCGGATCGTGTACAACGTCCCGTCGTAGAACATGATCTCGGCCGAGCCCGTCTTGCCGGCCTTGACGAAGTCCCCGTCGAACAGCGGCTGGCGCTGGCGCGCGGGCTCGAAGGTCGAGCGCCCCGCGCGCTGGAGCAAGACGTCGCCCTCGACGAAGATGAACGACGCGTCCCCCTGCTCCCCTGGCCCGGATCCGCCGAGCGCCCGGCGCGAGTAGGACTGGGATTCGATCGCGAGCCGGAACGCCTCCTCCCAGCGCGAGGCCGAGAAGGACTGCCGCGCGTCGCCCAGGAAGTCCCGCGCCTGCGCGACGTTGGATCCGGGACGCACGTTGCCGGCCGTGCGGATGGCGCGCGCGAGCATCGTGTCCGCTTCCGCGATCTCGATGCGGGCCTTTTCCTGGGGGGAGCGCTTCCCGCGGCTGTAGAAGAAGAAGCCGGCGGCGCCAGCGACCAGCAGAAGGACGACAATCAGGCTCCACTGCCGGATCTTCTGGATCGGGATGACGAACCAGTCGAGATCCGTCCCCGCCGGCTGCCCGGACTTCCTTTTTCGCATAAACTCCCGAAACTGCGGGACTTACCCGTATCGCTTATAGCACACTTGTGGCCTCGGACGGCGTGACGAGGCCCCGGCGAGAGCCTCGGCGTCGCCGCGCAGCGCCCTGCTATAGTCGCCCGTTTCGGATCTGACCGACGGGAGGAGTCTCGATGCTCAAGACGATGCGCAACAGCTTCCACCACCTGAAGTGGACGCTGTTCGCCGTGATCGCGGTCTTCATTCTCGGCTTCGTGTTCTGGTCGGGCTCGGGCCCGAACCAGGACCCGGCCGGCCAGGTGGTCGCCCGAGTCGGCAGCGATCGCATCACGGCCGTCGAGTTCGACCGCCAGTACCGCGCTCAGGTCGAGCGTTACCGCCAGATGTACCAGGGCAACTTTTCGCCCGAGCTCGAGCGCGCCCTCGACCTTCCGAGGAATGTCCTCGACTCGATGATCGAGCGGATGCTGCGCCTGGAAGCCGCGCGCCGCATGGACCTCGCTGTTTCGGACGAGGAGCTCGCGCAGAAGATCGTGACGCTTTCGTTCTTCCAGGAGAACAACCAGTTCATCGGACGCGAGAAGTACGAGCGCATGCTCCGCGGCAGCGGCGTCTCCCCCGAGCGGTTCGAGGACGAGCTGCGGGAAGACCTTCTGCTCCAGAAATACGCCAACCTCGTCAAGGCCTCCATCGTCGTGCCCGAGTCCGAGCTGCTGCGCGAGTACGCCGCACGCAACGACAAGGCCACGATCGAGTACATCCTGATTCCGGCCGGCCGCATCGAGTCCAACGCTCAGGCCACGGACGCCGATCTGCAGCCGTTCCTCGACAAGCACAAGGACCGTTACCGCACGCCCGTGCAGCGCCGGATCAAGTACCTGCTGATCGACCGCGCCAAGGTCCGCCAGAAGATCAAGCCGACCGACGCGGAGATCACGGCCGAGTACGAGAAGCGCAAGGACACGCTGAGCGTGCCCGAGCAGGTGCAGGCGGCGCACATTCTCGTCTCCGTCAAGCCGGACGGCGGACCTGAGGCGGATGCCGTCGCGAAGGCGAAGGCCGAGAACCTGGCGGCGCGGGCGAAGCTTCCCGGCGCGGATTTCGCGAAGCTCGCCAACGAGAATACGGACGACCCGAGCGGCAAGGGACAGGGCGGAAAGCTCCCCCCCTTCTCCCGCGGCCAGATGGTTCCCGAGTTCGAGGCGGCCGCCTTCTCCATGGAGCCGGGCGAGATCCGCGGTCCCGTCAAGTCTCAGTTCGGTTACCACATCATCAAGCTCGACGCGAAGACCCCGGCGCGCACGCGCCCGCTCGAGGAAGCGCGTCCCATGCTCGCGGCCGACCTCTCGGAGCGACAGGCTTCGGCCGAGGTCGAGCGCCAGTCCAAGGAGCTCGCCGAGAAGCTCAAGTCGATGGGCTCGGCGTCGGACGAGGAGCTGCGCAAGCTCCAGAGCGACACCGTCAACGTCAACACGACCGAGTGGACCGCTCGCGGCGACGCCATACCCGGCATCGGCGCCAATCAGAAGTTCTCCGACGAGGCTTGGACGCTTGCCGTCGGAAAGGTCTCCGCCACGCCCATCACGACCCCCCGCGGGATCGCCTTCGTGAAGCCCTCCGAGGAGCGGGCCGCGGGGTTGCCGCCCTTCGCGGAGCTCAAGCCCCGGTTGGAGCAGGACTGGAAGGCAGAGCGGCGCGAGAAAGACGCGCTGGCGCAGCTCGAACCGGCGTCCAAGGAGCTCGCCTCCGGAGCCACCATGGCGACGCTGGCCGGGCGCTACGGGACCGAAGTCAAGACGACCACGGAGTTCGGCCCGGGAGGCCCCGTGCCCGACGTCGGGCAGGCTCCGGGGCTCTCGGACGCCGTTTTCAAGACGCCGCAGGGGCAGGCGGGCCCGCCCGTGCCCGTTCCCGCCGGCTTCGTGCTCTTCCGAGTGCTCACGCGCACCGAGGGCGACCGCAACGCCTTCCAGACGCAGAAGGCCGAGCTTGCCGAGTCGCTGCGCAGCCGCGAGGCCGAGCGCCTGACCAGGGCCTACCTCGCCGACGAGCGCGCGGCGCGCAAGGTCGAAGTCAACGAGCGGCTGCTCGCTTCGTTCATGCGGGAATCGGGGAGCGGCCGGCGCAGCTAGCAGCTAGCAGTCCCTCGTACAATCCCCCCCATGATCGGGCGCTTGACCGGCCGCCTCGCGAGCAAGGCGCCCGACCACGTGCTGCTCGACGTCGGCGGCGTCGGGTATCTCGTCCACATCCCCCTCTCGACGTTCTACGAGCTGCCGGAGCAGGAGAGCCCGGCCTCGCTCTGGGTCCACACGCATGTCCGCGAGGATGCCCTGGCGCTCTACGGGTTCCTGACCGAGCGCGAGCGAGCGCTCTTTCTGTTGCTTCTGGGCGTGGCGGGCATCGGTCCGCGCGTGGCCTTGACGGTGCTCTCGGGGATGCCGCCCTCGGAGCTGGTGGAAGCTCTGCGCTCGCAGGACGTTCGCCGGCTGGTCGCGATCCCCGGCGTCGGAAAGAAGACCGCCGAGCGCATGGTGCTGGAGCTCGCCGAGAAGGCCGCAAACCTCCCCGGCGAGACCCCGGCCAAGACGGCATCCGCCGTCGCCGCCGACGACGTCGTGTCGGCTCTCGTCAACCTCGGCTACCGCAAGAACGAGGCCGAGCGCGCCGTCGACGCGTCCGCCCGAGCCGGGGCGCCGAAGGAGTTTGGCGAGTTCCTCAAGGAGGCGCTGCGGCGCCTGACGGGGTGAGACGGCGGGTTGACCGCGACGTCATAAACTTGCGCCGGCACCATGACTGACCGAGAGGTTCTCACCGGCACCGCGCTCGAGGACGATGTTGCCGTCGAGCCCAAGCTCAGGCCGCAGACGCTGAGCGAGTACATCGGCCAGACCAAGGTGCGCGAGAACCTGTCCGTCTTCCTGGCGGCCGCCCGCGGTCGCAACGAGCCGCTCGACCACGTCCTGCTGACGGGGCCTCCGGGCCTCGGCAAGACGACGCTGGCCTACATCGTCGCCCGTGAGATGAGCGCCGGGCTCCGGCTGACGGCGGGGCCCATGATCGCGCGCGCCGGCGACCTGGCGGGAATCCTCACCAATCTCCAGCCCAAGGACGTCCTTTTCGTGGACGAGATCCACCGCTTGAATCCGGCGGTGGAAGAGATCCTCTATCCCGCCATGGAGGACTTTCGGCTCGACGTGATGATCGGCGAGGGCCCCATGGCGCGCACGATGAAGGTGGACCTGCCGCCCTTCACGCTCATCGGCGCCACCACGAGGCCGGGTTTGCTCTCGCAGCCGCTCCACGGGCGTTTCGGAATCGCGCTGCGCCTCGACTTCTACGACGTCGCATCGCTCGCCCGGATCGTGGACCGCTCCGCGCGGATCCTCTCCATTCGGATCACGCCCGACGCGGCGCGCGAGATCGGCGCCCGCGCCCGGGGAACCCCGCGCATCGCCAACCGTCTGCTGCGACGCCTCCGCGACTTCGCCGAAGTCGCCGGCAAGGACGAGATCGACCTGCCGACGGCCCGCGCGGCCCTCTCGCGCCTGGAGGTCGACGAGCACGGGTTCGACGAGCTCGACCGCCGGATCCTCGCGACCATCATCGAGAAGTTCGGCGGCGGGCCCGTCGGCATCGGCGCGATCGCCGCCTCTCTCGGGGAAGACCGCGGCACGCTCGAGGATCTCTACGAGCCCTACCTGCTCCAGGCCGGATTCCTGCAGCGCACCCCGCGAGGCCGCGTCGCATCGCCCGCGGCCTATCGCCACCTCGGAATTACGGCGCCGAAAAGGGATGGAGAGCTGTTCTGAGCACGGGTCATGAGTCGTGGGTCATGGGTCGCGAGGAGTCGGAGCTCGACACGACGGCTCAGGGCGGAAAGCCCCGGACCCACGACCGCCCCATGAAGCGCGGGCTCCTCATCTACAACCCGACCGCCGGCCAGCGCGACCGGCGGCGGCAGATGAATGCGCTGATCGACCGGCAGCGGCGCCGGGGGCTGGAGCTCGTCAACGCGCCCACGACGGGGCGCGGCGACGCCACCGAGATCGTGCGGACGTTCCTCGACCGGGGCATCGATCTCGTTGCGGTCTGTGGAGGCGACGGCACGATCTCGGAGGCGGCCGCCGGCCTCGCGGGCACGCAGGTCCCTCTCGGCATTCTGCCGGGGGGAACCTCCAACGTCCTCGCCCTCGAGCTCGGGATCCCGCGGTCCCAGGCCTGCGCGGAGGATCTCCTGATCGACGGCGCGCCCCGAGCGGTCCGCTTCGGGCGGGCGGACGGCCGCCTGTTCCTTCTGTGGGCCGGAGCGGGCCTCGACGCGCGTGTCATGGGCCGGATGAATCTCGCGCTGAAGCGGCGTCTGGGCCGCGCCGGCATCTTCTGGACGGCGCTCTCGGAGTTCGTGCGCTACGAGTTTCCGCGGCTGGAGATCGAGATCGACGGCGCGAAGCACGCGGCCACGTTCGCCGTCGCCTGCCGTGCTCGCCACTACGCAGGCCGCTGGATCATCGCCCCGAACGCGAGCCTGGACAGCGGCGAGTTCGAGGTCCTCCTCTTCCCGCACGCCGACCACCGCCAGCTGTATCGGCTGTTCCGGGAGATGCAGAGCCGCAACGCCGGCCACCTGGACAACGGGCTGGCCCGCATCGTCCGCGGCCGTGAAGTCTCGATTCGGGCGCTCGAGCCCTACGCCGTCGACGTGCAGGTCGACGGAGACTGCGTTCTCAAGACCCCGGTCGAGTGCCGGATCGGAACCGAGACGGTGAACATCCTGGTGCCCGGCCGGTAGCCCCTACTTGCGTCCCGACCTCACCGTCTTCTCCACGTCCGCGGCCTCCCGGGGCGCCGCGCAGGAGAGACACTCCGGGCCTTCCTTCGTGACGAGAATCGTGTCCTCGATCCGGATCCCGATGTTCCACCACTTCGGATCCACACCCTGCATGTTCGCCGGGATGTAGATTCCGGGCTCGATCGTGAAGACCATGCCGGGCTCGAGCACGCGCGTCTTGCCGCCCGGCTCGCCGTATCGGCTCGGGTCGTGCACGTCGAACCCCACCCAGTGGGACACGCCATGGAGCGTGAAGCGCCGGTGGCCGAAGCTCTTCACGATCTCGGCCGGGTCTCCGGAGAGCAGGCCAAGCTTGATGAGGCCCTGGGCCTGCGCCAGCGCCGAGGCCTTCTCGACGTCCTCGTGCGTGGCTCCCGGCTTGACGACCGCCATGGCGGCCTTCTGCGCCCCGAGCACGATGTCGTAGATCGCCCGCTGCTCAGGCGAGAAGCGTCCGTTGACGGGATAGGTCCGCGTGATGTCGGTGGCGTACAGGCCGTACTCGGCGCCGGAGTCGTTCAAGAGCACTTCGCCGTCCTTCATCTGGCGATTGCTCTGGTCGTAGTGGAGGATGCAGGAGTTGGGGCCCGACCCTGCGATCGAGGGATACGCCATCCGGCGCGCGCCGTTGGCGTAGCAGTAGCCGTCCAGGGCCTGCTGCACCTCGAACTCCCACTTTCCCGGCGCGGCCGCCTGCATCGCGCGGACGTGGCCCTGCGCCGACATCTGCGCCGCACGGCGCAGGAACCGCAGGTCTTCCTCGTCCTTGATCAGCCGCATCTCGCGGATGATCGCGCGCGCATCCGAGACCGTCGACGGCCCTCTGCCGCGCGCGTTGAGCGGGTCGAACCTCGCCCGGAACTTCTGCAGCCACTCCTCGTCGCCGCCGTCGGAGATGTAGAGGCGATCGGCGTCGGCGATGTAGCCGCTCGCCGTGTAGGTGTTGCGGTCGAACTCCGACATCTTCGACTCGAAGTCCTTCAACGGGAACGCCACGTCGGCGCCGTAGGCCGCGACCGCCTCGTCCGGCCCCACGCGCGCGCCGGCCCAGGCTTCCCGGTGGAGGTCTCGCGGCTGCAGGAAAACGACGTAACGCTTCCCGTCTTTCGCTTCGGGCCGCAGCACAACCGTCACGTCCTCCTGGTCGATCCCGGTGAGGTAGTAGAAGTCGGAGTCCTGGCGGTACAGGTACTCCACGTCGTTCGACATCGTCCGCATCGGCGCCGAGCGCAGGATCGCCACGGACTTCGGGGGAAGCTGCGCCAGGAACTTCTCTCGCCGGGCCTTGAACGCGTCCGGGTTGGGCGTCAGCGGCGGGTAGTCCAGCGCGTGGGCAGCCGCGGCGGCGGCGAAGACGAGGCCCGGGATCCAGACACGGCGAAGCTTCACGACGGTTCCTCCTTCATTCATTTGCGAATCAGCGCTTGGCGATGAACGCCCACGGCGGGGCGGTTTTCGCAGGGGCCGGAAAGACCGATTGGGGGCGGACCACCGCGGCGATGCGCTCCCGGTGCGTCTTCAGGATCCGCCGCACCGGGACGCCCGAGGCCGCCTCCTCGAGGATGTCGGCGCCCGACTCGTCCACCTTGGCGAGAAAGGCCTCCCAGACCGCCTCGCCGACCGGCATTCCGCGAAAGACGACGTTGGGGATCCGCTCGAGCTCCCGCCGGAGATACCCCAGCCTCTCCTTGAGCAGATCCTCCTCGGCGAGCGACTGGTCCTCGTACGGCGTATGGGGCTTGGGGATGAACGCGTTGACCGAGGGAACCAGCTCCGCCACGCGCCCGTGGCGTTTGCCCTCCTCGACCGCGATCCCGTGGAGGCGCTCGACCATCCGGACGATGTCCCGGACGTCCTCCTCCGTCTCCGACGGGAGGCCGACCTGCAGGTAGAGCTTCAGGCGCGCGAAGCCCCGCGCGAAAACCAGCCGGACCTTCTCGTCGAGCATCGCGTCGGAAACCTTCTTGTTGATGAAACGCCGCAGCCGCTCGTTGCCGGCTTCGGGAGCGATCGAGAGAGCCCGCTCGCCCTGGCGCACGAGCACTTCGAGGATCCGGTCCTCGATGGCGTCGATCTTGATGGAGGAGAGCGCGATGTGGTACCCGAGCGCCGACAGGCCCTCCAGGATCGCGCCGATCTCGGGATGGTCGCAGACGGCGGTCGCGATGAGGCCCGTGCGGTCGGTCAAGACGCGCGCCTCCCGCGCGGCTTTGAGGATCGAGGAGGCGGGGTACTGCTTGATCGGCGCCATGGCGTACGCGGCCCAGCAGAATCGGCACATCTCGGTGCAGCCCCGCGAGATCTCGATCAAGAGTTTGTCGGAAAGCTCGGTGCGCGGGGTCAGGATCGTCGTGTGCGGGACCTCGAACTCGGCGGTGATCTCCGTGCGCGACATGGGCTGCTGCACGACGACCTTCGCGCTTTCGGCGGCCTCCGCGCGCGGGCCGTGCACGGCGGGGACGAAGAAGCCGGGCAGCGCGGCGGCGGCGGCCAGGAACCCTTCGCGGTCCAGACCCGACTTCAGAAGCTCCGCGATCCTCGGCACGAGGCGCTCACCGTCTCCGAGCGCGAAAACGTCCACGAACGCCGAGAGCGCCGCCGGGTTCATCCGCGCGATGTCGCCCCCGACCAAGAGCAGCGGATGCCGTTCGTCGCGGTCTCCGCGGCGCGCCGGGATGCCCGCGGCGGAGAGCGTGCGCAGGATGTGGACCACGTCCATTTCCCAGGACAGAGACCAGGCGAGCAGGCCGAACTCGGACAGGGGCGTGCCGGTCTCGAACGTCGCGGCGGGCTCCCCGACTTCGTGAAAGAACCGCTCGCAGACGAGGTCCGGGACGCGGTTGAAGAGGCGGAAGACCCACTGGAACCCCAGGTTCGACATGCCGACTTCGTAGGTGTTCGGGAACCCGAGTGCCAGCCGGTAGGCGCCGAAGCGCGCGGGCGGCTCGGTGAACCGCTCGAGGAGGGCGCGTTCCCGGTTGGCGGGGGTGGAGGGCATGCGAACCGGCGATTATACGGGACGGAATCCCTAGGGTTTCTTGGCCTCCGGCACGGCGTTCAGGCGGAACACGACCTTCATGGGCTCTTTCACCGTGATGATGCCGAAGGAGGGGTCCGCGAGGCCGAACCCTTTCCAGGCGAGCGGGAACGACCCCGAGAGCACCACGCGGTCCGCGAGCACCTGGGCGTCGACCGGGAGGCGCAGAGGGACCGCTTTCCCATGCACGGTGAGGTCGCCGATGACCTCGACCGTCAGGCGCTCGCCCTCCCGGAACCGCGAAAGGTCCCCGGTCACGCGCGTGGCCTCGAAGACGATCTCGGGGTACTTGTCCGTCTCGAGGATCTTCTCCCGCATTTTCTTGTCGCGCGAAGCGTTACCGGTCTCCATGGCGGCGGCCGCGACGGCGATCCGGCCCCGGATCTTCCACTCGCCCCCGGCGCCCGGCACCGCGTCGACGCGGCCCGAGACCTGCGGGGCCTTTCCATGGACGGTGTGCAGCGTGGCGGGCAGCTCCCACCGAAGCTCGGAGCCTGCGGCGTCGATCCTGTAGTGGTAGCCGAGCGCGGCCGGCCCTTCGGCAACCGCGGTCGCGGCCAGGATCGCCCAGACAAAAAGGCTCCGGAGCGCCCGCACGAGACGCAGTGTACGGCTAGTTCTTGAGGAAAAAGACCCAGTCACCGACGTTGGTTCCGGTCGGCCCCGTCACGAAGAGATCTCCGAGCCCCGCAAAGAGAGGACGCGTGTCGTGGCTCGCGAGTGCGGCGCGCGGGTCGAGACTCCGGCGGCGCGCGCGCGAGACGGTGGCTCCATCGGCGAAGGCCCCGGCGGCTCCCGCGCTGCCGTCGCAGCCGTCCGAGCCCGCCGCAAGCAGCGTCACGCCCGTCACTCCCTTGAGCTGCTCCGCGGCCGCGAGCGCGAGCTCCAGGC
>JBASRI010000488.1:0-5892 GCA_049273755.1 Thermoanaerobaculia bacterium | reverse complement strand
AAGGGATCGCACCCACGGCCGCGGCGACGGCGAAGGCGAACTCCTCGAGCTGCTCCGGGGTCATGGGACGGCGGTGGTCCGCCCTCGCGCCCGTCAGCGTCGGCGTCGACTCGACGACGTAGAGACGGTTGGTGCCCTCGGCCTTCCGGCGAGAGGCGAAGTCGCGCACGGTCCGCGGCATCGCCGGCCCGGTGCCGAGAAAGTCGGACTCGAGCGAGAGGATCACGTCGGCGCGGTCGAATCGCGGCTGGGGCTCCACGGCCTCGCCGAAGGCGAGCCGCGCGCCCTCCAGCACGTTGTCCCGGCAGACGGGCTCCCAGGAGATCCACTTCGCCTCGGGGAAGGCCGCCAGCACGTCCTGGATCTGCCGGGTCAGAGTGGGCGAGGTGACCGTCCCCGTCAGGAAGCGCAGGCCCGCGCCGCGGCCGGCGCGCTCCTTCTCGAGCGCGAGCTTCGCGGCCGCGAGGAACGCCGACCAGGGCCGGATCTCCCCGCGCTCGGTCAGCGCCTGCGAGCGGTCCGGGTCGTACATGTTCAGGATGAAGCCCTGCATGAAGACGTCGGTGCCGCCCAGGCTCGCCGGGTGAAGCGCGTTGCCCTCGATCTTGACGGGCCGCCCCTCGTAGCTCTCGACGAGGATGCCGCGCGCGTACCCGCCGTGAAGGTGCGCCGTGGCGTACTGCAGCGGCTCGCCGGGGACCATCTCCTCCGGTGGCTTGACGTAGGGGTAGATCCGCTCGGTGGGCTGGCGCGTGCAGCCGGTCAGCCCGGCGAGAGCGATCGAGGCGCCCATCAGCGTCAGAAGCTCCCGCCGGTTGACGCCCGAGTCGATTGGAACGCGGAACTCCCGGTGAAGGTGCTCACGGAAGTCCTCGGTCTCGAGAAGCTCCTCGAGGCTCCGCCAGTACTCCCGCCCGCGCAGCTCGCCGAGCCGGTCTCGCACCTCGGCGATGTCCAATCTGCCGTCTGCCGTCTTCATCTATGACACGTCGTGCAGTCGGTGAGCTGCAAAGGCGGCCGGATCCCGTACTCCGCCGCCAGCTTCGCGCCGATCTCCTCCTGCCGTCCGGCCGGCACGTAGCCCATCGTGAAGACCTGGTCGCGCGGGCGCAGGTTCTTCTCAGGCTTCCGGTGGCAGTCGATGCACCATGACATCTGGAGATTCGGGAACTGCGCGACCAGCGGCATGCGGTCGATGCGGCCGTGGCAGGTCTCGCAGCCCACGCCCTTGGCGATGTGGATCGAGTGGTTGAAGTAGACGAAATCGGGCAGGTCGTAGACCTTGATCCACTCGATCGAGCGATCCGTCCTCCAGCTCTCGCGCACCGGCTCGAGCTCCGGCGACTGGGCCCAGATCTGGGAGTGGCAGTTCATGCAGGTCTTCGTGGGAGGGATGTTGGCGAAGGCGGCGCGCTCGACGGTCGTGTGGCAGTACCGGCAGTCCAGGCCCATCGCGCCGACGTGGTGCTGGTGGGAGAACTGGACGGGTTGGACCCGGGCCACGCCCTGCCTCGTGACGTAGGGAGAACGGTTGACGGCGTCGAAGAGCCACAGCAGGAGGGCGAGGAAGAAGACCGCGCCGAAGACCGACACACGAGACACCGTGTTGGTGCTGCGGTGGAAGATCTGCCCCACAGTGGGGGCAATATATTCCAAGTCTTTTAGTCGAGAATTGGGATGCGCTCCGAAGAGCGCGTCAAGGAACCCTTGCCAAGGAGAAGATCTTTCGGATCCACGAGTCCCGGCTCATCGGAGAGATTCCGGCCTATCGCGGGTTCGCCGCCGGAATGCGCGACGAAAGCTCCATCACTTTGCCTTCGCGGAGCACCTTGACGGTGATCCGGTCGCCGGGGCCAAGGCGCGCCAAGGCCACCGGGACCTTCTCCAGCGCCGCTTCGTCGACGATCGGTATGCCCAGGACCTCGAGGACGACGTCTCCGCCGAGGACAACGGCCTCTCCCTGGATGGTGACGCGGAAGGAGCCCGGATGAAGACCGAGCTCCGAGCCGGGTGAGCCTCCCGCGACGCGTTCCACGAGGTATCCGGCCGATTGCGGCAAGTTCAGCACACCCGCCATCTCTCCATCCCCGAAGTAGCCGTCCACGCCGGTCCAGAACCCCTTCTGATCGAGCAGGAGCTGACGGGCGACGTTCGAGGGAGTCGCGAAGCCGAGCCCCTCGAAGCCTCCCGACTTGGAGACCAGGGCGGAGACGATGCCGACGACCTCCCCTTGCATGTTGAACATCGGACCGCCCGAGTTGCCTTGATTGACCGCTGCATCGGTCTGAAACACTTCGCGCAGGATCATCGTTCCAGCCGTCTTCTTGGGTCGCCTCCGGGCGGACAAAACACCCGTCGTCAAGGTGTAGTCGAGCCCGAAGGGATGACCGACGACGAAAACCGAATCGCCGATCTCGAGGCGGTTGGAGTCGCCGAGCCGTGCGGCGACCAAGCCATCGGGCACTTTCTCCAGCTGCAGAAGGGCGACGTCGGAGGCCAGGGAGGAAGCGATCACGTGTGCCGGGACGACGACCGATTCGGAGAAGGAGACCACGATCTGCTCGGCCGTCTGGACGACGTGGGCGGCCGTCAGCACCTGCCCCGCTTCGGAGATGACCACACCGGAGCCCAGACCCTGCAGGTCCACGAAGCCCCGACGTCCCTCGGGCGCCAACTCTTTCTGCCGCGTCGCGATGACGACGACGGCCGGGCGCACGCGCCGGAAGACGTCGCGCAGAGGCGGAGTCGGGCTTTGAGCGGTGGCAGGCAGCGCCGAGAGTATGAAGACGACGGCCCCCAGCCTCGCTCTCATGCGTGCTGCGCGGGATTCTCTCATGATCGTTCTAGGTCTCTTGGGGAAGGTGTCCCCGGCGGAAGTCGCTCTGACTGACCAAGTGGAACTCGACATTCTGGGACGGAATCGCTGGCCCGCCCGGCCGACCCGAACGTAAGATACTACGGTGGTCCTGCCGTGAAGCGTTCAGTGCCCATCCTCGCTGCCATGTTGTTTTCCGGCGCCCTGACTGCCCAGACCTTGCCCGAGCTCTTCCAACAAGCGAAGGCGCAGGTGAAGGGCGAAGCCTGGCAGGACGCGCTGAAGACGCTCGACGCGATCGACGCCGCGGCCGGCCGGCCCGGCAACGAGGCCGCCCGCCAGCAGCTCGCCGCTCCGACCGCGTTCTACCGCGGCGTGTGCGACGCCAACCTCGGCCAGACGGAAAAAGCGCGGTCGGACTTCGCGGCCTTCCTCCAGCTCGAGCCGAATGCTTCGATGGACCCGTCGATGTATTCGAAGCAGGCGATCGCGGCGTTTCGAGCGGCGCAGAAGGCTGCCGGTCCCCGGCCGGAGCCGGAGGGCAAGTCATCGGTTTTCACGGCATTCCAGGAGTTCCGCCTTCCCCCCAACGCGGGCGAGCCGGTCAACGACACCTGGGCGGATGGGCCGATCTCCTGGATCCTGTCGGCGGGCGAGCGGCGGAGTTGGGAGCTCCTCGCGTCGGGGAGCGAACGGCAGGAGTTCGTCGAGAGGTTCTGGGAAGCGCGCAACCCGCGCCCCGGCAATCCGGACAACTCGTACCGCACGGCGTTCGAGCGGCGCGTCGCGTTTGCCGACGCGAGGTTTGCACACGCGGAGGGAGCGCGGGGGAGCATGACGGATCGCGGGCGGGTGTTCGTCCTTATGGGCCCGCCGAGTTACGTGGGGCGGCGGCCCATCCGGCCCGGGGAGGACACGAGCGATCCGATCGGGACCTCGCGCCAGGGAAACTACTCCGGCAGCGAGGGCGTCTTCGTCGGCATCCTCAACGGCCCAAGGTCTTCGGCGGTCGATTCGTCGAACAACTGGCGCGAGGTGTGGCACTACCGAAAAGAGCTGTTGCCGAAGGGCGTGGGCTACCAACAGGTCGACATCGAGTTCATCACGCGAAAGGACTACGGGATCAACGTGATGCAGCGCGACCAGACGACCCTCGCGACGCTCGACGCTGCCAAAGCGGGGGCGGCCGGGCGGGCTTCAGAAAAATGAAAGGGGCTTCTCCTGCGCCGCCGGACGTAATATGACGCTTCGGAGGCCCGCCATGACGCGACCTGCCCGCTTCCTCGCCACACTTCTCCTTTCCCTCCTGGCCTGTTCCCTCGCCGCAAACGCAGAGACCCTGCCCGAGCTCTTCCAGAAAGCGAAGGCCCAGGTCAAGGGCGAAGCCTGGCGGGATGCCCTGAAGACGCTGGACGCTCTCGACGCGGAGGCCGCAAGGCCCGGCAACGAGGCGGCCCGAGCTCAGCTCGCGGCTCCCTCGGCGTTCTATCGCGGCGTGTGCGAGGCCAACGTTGGCAACGCCGGCGTCGCGCGCCAGCAGTTCTCGGCCTTCTTGAAGCTCCAGCCCAACGCCACCCTCGACCCCAGCATGTATTCGAAGAAAGCCATCGCCGCCTTCGAGGACGCGCGCAAGGCCGCGGCGCCGGCTTCCTCCGCCGACGGCGTGTCCTCACTCTTCACGGCGTACAAGGAGTTCAAGGCACCGCCCAACATCGGAGAGCCGGCCACCGAAAAATGGGCCGATGGCCCCGTCCAGTGGATCCTGACGTCCGAGGAGAAGCGGACGTGGCAGTCGCTCTCGAGCGCGTCCGAGCGCGCCGAGTTCGTGCAGAAGTTCTGGGCGACCCGCAACCCGCGTCCCGGAACCGACGACAACACCTTCGAGACGTCCTTCGAACGCCGCGTCGCCTTCGCCGACGCCAACTTCCCGCAGGACGAGAGAAAACGGGGAAGCATGACGGACCGGGGCATGGTGTTCGTCCTAATGGGCCCGCCCACCTACGTCGGCCGCAAGCCGCTTCGTACGGGCGACGACGCGAGCGAGGCCGAGGGCATGTCGACGGTGGGCTCGCACGACGCGGCCAACGCCCAGGCGGCGTTGGGCGCGGGGGGCGCAAAGCCCTCCTCGGCGCAACGGGCCATCGCGAGCGACCCGTTCACCGGTCCCGGCACCAAGGCGATCGACTCGAATACCAACTGGCGCGAGGTCTGGCACTACCGCAAGGAGCTCTTGCCCAGGACGGTGCCCTACCTCCAGGTGGACATGGAGTTCATCACCAGGAAGGGCTACGGAGTCAACGTCCTCCAGCGGGACAGCACGACGACGACGACGCTCGACATAGCGCGCAAACCGCAGGAGGCGGCGAAGCCGTAGGTCGGATCCTCCGCCAGAACTGCCAGCCCACAGAGCTCGTCGGCCTCAGTGCGCGCTGGGCTTGGCCAGCCACGCTTCCGCCGCCTCACGGCTGCGGAAGACCGCGGTGCGCGTGAAGTGCCGCTCGGTGAACGTCTCGAAGACCCGCGCCATGCCGAAAATCGCCTCGCTCCCGACGATGATGGCGACCGAGCCGAACCGCACCTTCCGGGCCGCATCGCCCGCGCGGTCCGCCGCCGTGCGAATCTGGCCGATGTTCGGGAGCGAGGTCATGCCCGTGAGGTCAAGGAGAACGTCCGCCCCGGACGGAAAGTCGGCGTCCAGCTCGAGCTCGTCGAAGTGCGCGAGGACTTCGAACAGCGTGGCATTGCCCTCGCAACGCGTCAGGATCCGGCGATGCTCCGGATCGATCCGGTAGGTGACAGGCACGGGGCGGGATAATACCGCCTCGGGCTGGCTACTTGCCGCCGAAAAGCTTCTTGACTTTGGAGAGCAGTGGCTCGTTGGCCGCCTTGTTGTGGACCGCGCCCTTCACGAGGATGTCGACGGGGGTGACTTCCTTGCCGTAGTAAGCATTGTTGTAGTCCTCGGAGGGTTTGACGACGGCGCCTTCGACGTCGACGCCGCCGAACAGCCCCTTGTGCCGCGTGTACACGAGGAAGTCAGCGGTCGGCGACGCGCCCGCGCCGACG
The DNA here is from genome assembly GCA_049273755.1 of Thermoanaerobaculia bacterium. Taxonomy (GTDB): domain Bacteria; phylum Acidobacteriota; class Thermoanaerobaculia; order UBA5066; family Gp7-AA6; genus DAHUXD01. The sequence continues at coordinate 11 of JBASRI010000488.1, read as the reverse complement.
CCGACGGGCCC
>JBASRI010000483.1:0-3074 GCA_049273755.1 Thermoanaerobaculia bacterium | reverse complement strand
CGGGAAGCCTTTGTGCCTGCGGGCGCCGCCCCGGCGGCGGCGCGAAGGTTTGCGGTCCGTCTCCGCGGTCTCGGCCGCGGGGAACGGCACCATGTCGTCCATCATGATTTGGTCTCTGTCCTTTCTGGCGCGTAGTCGAAGGAGGAGGTGGTCAGGAGGAAGCTGGCCAGGACCCGGGCGACTTCCCGCCCGGACTCGTCCACGATCTCCACCTCCCCGACGTTGACGCGCTTTCCTTTCTTGAGAATGCGGGCTCGGGCCCGGACTTCGCTCCGGGCCCGCCGCAGGTAGTGAATCGTCAGATCCGTCGTTGCGAATCCCATCTTGCCGTCGAAATTCGTGGCCAGAGCGAAGGCAATGGCGGTGTCCGCCAGCGTGGCCAGGACTCCGCCGTGCACGGTCCCCGACCCGTTCGTGATCTCCCGGCGGTAGGGCAGCTTGAGGACGCACGAGTCCAACCCGAGCTCCTCGAGGCTCGGGGACAGCCACCCCAGGGCGGGGGAATCGGCGAGGCGTTTCCTCAGGCGCTGCAGGAGGTCCGGGGCCAGCCCGGGCCGGTCCTGCGTGGCCGGTTGCAGGCTCACGAAGGCCCTATTCTAAGCGATCCCGGGGCGTGTCCCGGGGCTCTAGTCCGAGGGCTCCTCCCCCGGCTCCTTGGCGTAGTACGGCAGCTCTTCGGCCCGCCGCGTCGAGTTGTCCAGGTGCTTCGGGACCTCCACGATCGTGCGAGTGACGTTGGGGTCGCAGGTCTCGTTCTCGCACTCGTACGTGTAGACGTTCTTTTCGGGGCCCTTCCGGAATCTCACGATCGTCTGGTACGCGTCGCAGTTTCCACACTTGATCGACATCATGAAGATGTCGATCACGTGCAAATCGGGCGCGCCGTCGGATTCGGCCATGGCCGGCAATGATACGCTCTCGGCGCCGGATCGCGAGGTACGACATGGTTGGTCGGATGACAGCCGCCGCACTGCTGCTCGGAGCCGCTCCCCTCGTCGCCGGCGAAGGGACCTTCGAGAAGACGATCCCGTTCCCGCGAAACCGCGAGGCGTCGCTCGACTTCGCCGCCCACAAGTGCACGATTCGAACCGTCGAGGTCCGGAACTACCCCGACGAGGAAGTCATCCAGAAGTCGCGCACCAAGGACCCGAAGGACAGCTCCTGGCTCTGGTGGGAGTTCCACATCGACAACCGGGGGCCGGGCAAGATCGCCATCAAGCTCTTCGTCGAGGTCCTCGACAAGAACGGCCGGATCGTCACATCCGGCGACCGCAGCTCGACGGTCGACGCCCACGAAACCGACAGGGTCCGCGTTGCCACCCGAATGCGGACGCTCGACGCCGCCGATTCGCCCAAGGTCCGGATCCGGGCGGAGATCCGTCCGAAGTAGCGTTCGTCGCGAGGAGAGAAGCATGCGCTGGAAGATCCTGCTGCTGACAGCGGCGCTGGTCTGCGCCGCCGCCGTTTATGCCGACTCGAACAAGTTCGACAAGACGATCGCCTTCCCGCGGGGGGGCGAGGTCCCGCTCGACTGGTCGTACCAGAAGTGCACCATCAAGGGCGTGAAGGTCGTCAACTACCCCGCCGACTTCGAGATCGACAAGGCGCGGCGGGAGGCTCCCAACGACAAAGCCAACATCGGTTGGGAGTTTTCCATCGACAACCGCAGCTCGTCGAAGTACGAGGTGCACCTCTCCGTCGAGGTGCTCGACAAGAGCGGCCAGGTCATCAAGGCGGGCGATCGGAGCCCGAGCGTGGGCGCCCATTCGGCCGACACCACGAAGGTCTCCACGAAGATGCGCACCGTCGAGGCCGCGGACGCCCCGAAGGTGCGCCTGCGTGCCGAGATCGTCCCCAAGTAGCGGCGGCGCGGCCCCTCCGCCGGACTACGCAGCCGCGCGCAAGCGCCTGGCCCACCGCCCCCGCCGGGGGGTCATCGCGGTCGAGGGGACGGACCGCGCGACCTTCCTGCAGGGCCAGCTCACGCAGGACGTGCGCGGCCTCGGCCCCGGCGCCTCTCGGCCCGCCGCGGGTCTGACGTCCAAGGGCAAGCTCCTCTATTTCGGGCGGCTCGTCGGGGAGCCCGAGCGCATCCTCCTGCTCCTGCCGGAGGACGCCGTGGCCGGCACGCTCGCCCACCTGGCGAAGTACGCTGCATTCCAGAATGCGTCCGTGCGGGACGCCACGGCCGACTACGTACGGATCGCGCTCTATGGCCCGAACGCCGCCGACGTCTCGGCGGCCGAAGGCGTGCGGCTGCCCCCTGAAGGTGAGCTCGCGGTCGAGATCCTGGCTCCCGCGCCGGCCGGGCCGGAGTTCGACCGGCGTCTGGCGGACGCAGGCTCCGTGCTCGTCACCCTCGAGACGGCCCAGATCCTGCGGATCGAATCCGGCCGGCCCCGGCTGGGGCGCGACGCCAACGAGACGCACCTGCCCGACGAGGTTGGCCTCCAGCCCGCGGTCTCGACGACGAAGGGCTGCTACGTGGGCCAGGAAGTGGTCGCGCGGCTGCGCACGTATGGGCGGGTCAACCGCCGCCTCGTCGGCTTCCGGTTTCCAGAGGAGACCGTGCCCGAAGGCAGCGTCTTCGCAAACCCCGAGAAGCCCGGCCACGAGCTCGCGCGCGTCACGAGCGTCGCCGTCTCACCGCGCTTCGGCCCGATCGGCCTGGGCCTGGCGTTTCGTGAGGTGCCGGAAGGCGGAACGCTGCGAAGCCTGGACGCGCCGGGCCGCGCCGCGATCGTCTCGGCCCTCCCTTTCGCGTGACGCCGTCGCGGGCGCGCCCGTGGGAGATCCACCTGGCGCTGGCCGGCGCGCAGACCGGTTTTGCCCTGTTTCCGATCTTCGGAAAGCTCGCCCTGGGCGCGATTCCGCCGTTCGTCTTCGCTGCGTTTCGGGTCGTGTCGGCCGCGGTTCTCCTCGACCTGATCCGGAGCCTCGGCGGCCGCGAGCGGATCCGCAAGGGCGACCGGAGGAAGATCCTGCTCTACGCGCTGCTCGGCGTCTCCTTCAACCAGGTGCTCTTCATCCTGGGACTTTCGCTGACGACCGCGATCAACACGACGATCCTGACC
>JBASRI010000477.1:0-2843 GCA_049273755.1 Thermoanaerobaculia bacterium | reverse complement strand
TCGACGCAGAGGCCCGGCGCCGCGAGGCCCGCGCCCGCATCGCGCTCGAGGAGGATCGCCTCTCGCGCACGCGCCTGTCCGCGCCGACCTCCGGCGTCATCGTGACGCCGCGGATCGAGGAAAGGGTCGGACAGCTCCTGCCCCGCGGGGCCGAGCTCTGCGTCGTCGCCGATGTCCGGAACGTCACGGCCGAGGTCGCCGTGCCCGAGTCCGACGCCGGCCTCGTCAAGGCCGGGCAGAAGGCGGCGCTCAAGTTCAACTCCTACCCCGGCTCTCTCTTCCGCGGAGAGGTCGCCCGGGTCGCGGCCCGCATCCGCCAGGACGGCGACCAGCGCTTCCTGATCGCCGAGGTGGCGGTGCCGAACCCCGACGGAAAGCTGAAGACCGGCATGCTCGGCAGCGGAAAAGTCTCCGTCGGGACGCGCCGCGTCGCCACGGCGCTCTTCCGCAAGCCGCTCCGGTACCTCTGGAACAAGATCTGGCCTCTGCTTCCGTGAACGCCGCCCGTCCCGGCCGCCTGGTCGCCGCGGCCCGCCTCGGAGAGGGCGCGGCGGCCCTCGCGGCCCGGCACGGAGCCGCGAGCGACCGGCCGGCGATCCGCGCGGATGCGGTGATCCGCCGCGTGGTGTAGCTGGGAGAGGTCAACTGGGTCGTCAAGAACCCGGAGACCACCAAGTACTACAACTTCGACGATGCGGAGTGGGGGCTCTGCCAGCTCTTCGACGGCACACGCACGGCCGCCGAGATCCACGCCGAGTACCAGGCGCGGTTCCCCGGCGAAAAGATCGAGATGTCCCTCGTGCGCGAGTACGAGGAGATGCTGCGCGAGATGGGGCTCGTCGAGCAGTCCGCGGCCGAGAAGAACCTCAAGCTTCTGGCCAACGCCAGGACCGCCCGCCAGCGCGCCGCCGAGGAGAAGGCCGAAGGGTTCAACCCGTTCTTCCTCCTCTTTCACGTCCTGGACCCCAATCGCTTCCTCGACCGCACCGTGAAGTACGTCCGGTGGATCTGGACGCCGCCTGTGGTCGCGGCCGCGCTCGTCTTCGCCGCCTGGGCGTTCGGCGTCATCCTGCTCCACTGGGACACGGTCTGGGGCGGGACCATGGAGCTCTACGCGCTGACGACGAAACCCCTCCTCGACGTCCTGCAGTTTTTCTTCATCCTGACTTTCATCGGCGCCATCCACGAGTTCGCGCACGCGTACGCGGTCAAGATCTACGGCGGCGAGGTCCACGACATCGGGATCGCCCTGCTCTACTTCACGCCCGCGTTCTACTGCGACACGACCGACTCCGTCCTTTTCCCCAACAAATGGCACCGGCTGTGGGTCACGACGGCGGGCATCTACGTCGAGGCCTTCATGTGCTCGGTGGCCACGCTCGTCTGGGTCGTCTCCTATCCGGACACCCTGGTCCACGAGATCGCGTTCAACACGATGCTCTTCACCGGCGTCTCGACGGTCTTCTTCAACATCAATCCGCTGATCAAGATCGACGGCTACTACGCGCTCTCGAGCGTGCTCGAGATCCCGGACCTGCGGGAGGAGTCGTTCCGGTACATTGGCGCCTGGTTTCAGCGCCACGTCCTTCGCCTTCCCGTCGAGGTGCCGGCGGTCTCGCGCCGCAAGCGGCGGATCTATTGGATCTTCGGCTCGCTCGCGCTGGCGTGGGTCGCCGTCGTCATGCGGTTCATCGGCGGGCTCTTCTACAACCTCTACAACCACTTCTTCCCCAACTGGGCGGTCGTGCTCCTCGTCATTACGCTCTACCGGCTCTTCCGCAAACGGGTCCGGCTCGTCACGCGCACCGGCCACCTTTTCTATCTCGACAAGAAGGAGCTGCTCATGTCCTCCCGCGTTCGCGCGGCGCTGCTGGCCGGCGCCGCCGTGCTCGCCCTGTTCGTCCTGGTCCCGTGGAGCCGGCGGACGCTGCGCTCCCCCGCCGTCCTGAGGCCCCTGGCGACGGTCCGCCTCGAGGCTCCGGAGGACGCCGTCGTGACGCGGGCGCTCGCGGAGGAAGGCGATCGGGTGGAAGCCGGACAGCCCGTGTTCCAGCTCGTCAGCGCCGCGGCGTCAGAGGAAACAGCGCGACTGGGATCGGAACGGGCACGAACCGCGCGGGAGGCCAGCCGCGGCCGGGAGAGCGCCCAGCCCGAGCGCGTCTTCGCGTCCGAGAATCGCGGCGTGTCCCTGGACGCGGCTCTCAGGAGCGGACGGGCGCGCGAGGATCGCTTGCTGGTGAAGAGCCCCGTGGCCGGCCGGATCCTGACGGCTTACCTCCGCGACCTCCAGGGCCAGTCCGTGCCCGCGGGGACGCTGCTGGCCGAAGTTGGCGAGGACCGGAAGATGGCGGCCGAGCTGACGGTCTCCGAACGCCTCCTCGACGATCTCGTGCCGAACGCCAGGGTCACGGCGCTCTTTCAGGGGCATCCGCGGCCGGTCAAGGGCACGATCGTCTTGGTCGCGCCGGCCGCGTTCGCGCAGCCAAAGACTTCCGCGGCGGGCGCCGATCCCGCGGCGCCCCAACTTCTCCCCGAGCGGTTCGTGGCCCTGGCCGTCTTCGAGAACGCCGATGGGAGCCTGATCACCGGTATGAACGGTTACGCCAAGATCTACGGGAGAAGGGCCTCGTTCGCCGGAAGTGCGTGGCGCGTGGTCAAGCGCTGGGTGCAGTCCGTGGCCTGGTAGGAGCAAGAAAAGAAACGCCCCGCCGGAGCGGGGCGTTTTGGACCCGGTTGCCAGGGACTCAGAAGTTTGCTTTGCCGGCGGCCCGACCTGCGATCGCCTTGCCGGCGGCCCGACCCGCGATCGCCTTGCCAGCGGCACGACCCGCGATCGCCTTGCC
>JBASRI010000476.1:0-2885 GCA_049273755.1 Thermoanaerobaculia bacterium | reverse complement strand
CCGCGAGGCCGACCAGCCCGCGGGCGGCGCCGTCTCGGAGAACATGACGCCCGACCAGGTGCGCGCGCTCCTGGGCTCCCCGGACGAGACGTCGACCGAGACGCTCGGCTCGGGCGCGGCGCGCGAGACCTGGACCTACAGGAGCGTCGGAAAGAGCGTCGTCTTCGAGAACGGGGTCGTCGTCCAGGTGCGGTAGGGGCTCGTCATCCCGAGGGCCGGCGGCCCGAGGGATCCCTTTCGAAGCCGCAGAATGACTTGAAAGGGATCCCTCGCTACGCTCGGGATGACAAGCTGGCTACGCAGCCGTCTTCTTGAACCTCAGCACCGCCAGCCCGATGATCAGGACCGTGTAGAAGGTCAGCCACGCGATCGGCCGCCACAGGTCCTGAATCCCAGCGCCCCGCAGGATGATCCCGCGCAACACCTCGATGAAGTACCGCGCCGGGATCAGCCGCGACAGGTACTGAAAGATCGTCGGCATGCCGTCGATCGGGAACACGTAGCCCGACAGGAACACGAACGGCAGCAGGACGAAGGTCGACATCTGCATGGCCTGCATCTGCGTTTTCGCCAGCGTCGAGATGAACATTCCCAGGCCCAGGACCGCGGCGATGAAAAGGAGTCCCACGACGTAGAGCTCCAGAATCGAGCCCTGGATGACGATTCCGAACAGGAAGCGCATCAGCAGGAGGGTCATCGTCAGCTGGACGTACCCGATCACGGTGAACGGAAGGATCTTGCCCAGGATGATCTCGGTACGGGTCGCGGGCGTCACCTGGAGCTGCTCGAGCGTGCCGCGCTCGCGCTCGCGCACGATCGCCGAGGCGGTGAACTGGATGAGTGTGAACGTCAGGATGACGGCGATCAGGCCCGGAATGATGAAGCTCGACGTCTTCAGGTCCGGGTTGTACCAGGGCCGCACCCTCAGGTCGATCGGCAGCGCCGTGTACTTCCAGCCCGCCTTCTGCGCCAGCACGCGGGTGGACAGGCCGTTGGCGATGCCGGCGGCGATGGACATGGCCTGAGACGACGTGGTCGTGTCCGACGCGTTCACGATGAGGAACGCCCGCGCCGGGGCGCCGCGGTGAACGTCCTTGCCGAAATCCCGGTCGATCACGAGGCCGACCGAGGCGCGAGACGAGTCGATCGCGTGCCGCAGCTCGTCGAACGAGCCGACGTGGCCGACGACGTCGAAATACCCGGTCGCCGCCATCTTCGCGACGAGGTCCCGGCTCTCGACGGACTTCGCCTCGTCGAGGACCACCATCTTCAGATGCTTGACGTCGTAGTTGATCGCATAGCCGAAGATCAGGATCTGCATGACGGGCACCAGCAGGATCAGTCGGAGGGTGATCTGGTCCCGCTTCAACTGCAGGAACTCTTTCCAGGTCAGGGCGAGGAGCCGTTTCATACCGAGACCCTTTCCGCCGGAGCCGGCTGCCGGCGCGCGAGCGAGACGAACACGTCCTCCAACGAAGGCTCGGCCTCGGCCGGCTCGCCGAAGCGCGCCAGAAGGCGGCGCGTCTCGACGGCGGCGCCTTCCCGCGCGACGGCCCGCAGACGGACGCCGAAGAGATACGCGTCCTCGAGGGCCAGCTCGCCCCGCACCGCTGCCAGAGCGGAGAAGGGATCTCCCGGCGGCCGCGTCTCGAAGATCCGGCCCCGGAGTCCCTGCTTGAGGTCGTGCGGCGCGCCCTCGGAGATGACCTTCCCGTTCAGGATGAAGGCCAGCCGGCCGCACTGCTCGGCTTCGTCCATGTAGTGCGTGGTCACGAGCACCGTCATGCCGCGCTCCGCGGCCAGCTCGTAAATCAGGTCCCAGAAGAGCCGGCGCCCGCGGGGATCCACGCCTCCGGTGGGCTCGTCTAAGAAGAGCAGCTCCGGCTCGTGGAGGAGCGAGGCGGCGAGCGCCACTCGCTGACGCTGCCCCGTCGAGAGACCCGCCGTCTCCTCCCCCAGCAGGCTCTCGAAGTCCAGCCGTTTTGCCAGCGCCGTGATCCTCTCGGCCAGGCGCGCGGCCTCCAGCCCGTAGATCGACCCGAAGAAGCGCAGGTTCTCTTCGACCGTCAGATCCGTATAGAGCGAGAACTTCTGGCTCATGTAGCCGAGCCGGGTCTTCCACCGCTCGGTGTCGCGCAGGACGTCGAGGCCGCCGAATCCCGTCGCCGTCCCGCCCGTCGGCTCGAGGAGTCCCGTCAGCATTCGGATCGTCGTCGACTTGCCGGAACCGTTGGGGCCCAGGAAGCCGAACACCTTTCCGCGCGGCACGTCGAAGGACACCGCGTCGACGGCCGTGAAGTCGCCGAAGCGCTTCGTCAGCGCGCGCGCCTGCAGGAAGGGGGGCTGGGCTGCGGCGTTCATGCCGCCTTCGCGTCCTCCTCGCCCTTCAGGACGAAGACGTCTTCGAGCGAGGGCCCCACGAGCGCGACGTCCTCGGGAGCGACGAGGCCCGCCAGCCGCTGCCGGACGACGTCCAGGAACCGCTCGTTCGCCCCGGCCGCGCCTCGTACGTGGAGCTGGCCCCCGAAGAGCGAGACGTCGTCGACCTCCGGGCATGCCGCCAGCCGCTCGCGCACGTGGACGCGGTCCGACGAGCGGACGACCAGGAGCTTTCGAGGATAAGAAGCCAGGATCTCCTCGCGTGTTCCCAGCGCCGACACCCGGCCCCGGTCCAGGAAGGCGATGCGCGAGGCGTACTCCGCTTCGTCCATGTAGGGCGTCGAGACCAGGATCGTGAGCCCCTCGTGGTGGAGCTCGTTCAAGAGGTCCCAGAACTCGCGCCGCGAGACCGGGTCCACGCCGGTCGTGGGCTCGTCGAGCAGCAAGAGCGGCGGCCGCGTCAGGAGCGCGGCCACGAGCGCCAGCTTCTGCTTCATGCCGCCCGA
>JBASRI010000470.1:0-14855 GCA_049273755.1 Thermoanaerobaculia bacterium | reverse complement strand
GGCTCCGACCTCTCCGCCGGCTGCGGCCGCCGGAGGCTACGTTCCGGGCCTGGGCGAAATGATGAGCCTGCAGCAGATGCGCCACACGAAGCTGTGGCTCGCCGGAGAGGCCGGCAACTGGAAGCTGGCTTCCTACGAGCTCGACGAGCTCAAGGAAGGCTTCGAAGACATCGTCCGATACCACGCGACACACAAAGAGTCGCCGGTTCCGGTCGATGAGGCCGTCGGGACGATCATGCGCGAGCCCTTGGCACAGCTGTCCCGGGCAATCGAGAAGAAGGACCGCGCCGCTTTTCGGAAGGCCTACGACACGTTCACAGAGGGCTGCAACGCCTGCCACCAGGCGACGGACTTCGGCTTCAACGTCGTCGTGCGCCCGAGATCGAACCCGTTCCCGAACCAGCTCTTCGCGCCGCCGCGCTGACCCGATCGTCAGGGCGAGCGCTGACTCCAGATCGCCGACAGCCGGCCGGTCGCGACGTCCGGCGTTCCGGATGGCGACGGCGAGTAGTGCGAGATGTCGTTGAAGAGCGACAGACGCGCGTGCGCGGCGTCCTGGAAGTCGAGGATGTTCAACGAGGCCGGGCTCTGGTCGAGGTGGTCGCGGTAGCGGCGCAGGTCGAAACCCAGAATGCAGCCGACGAGCAGGCGGATCGTCGCCTTGTGCGAAGCCGCCAGGACCTGCTCCCCCGGATGCCGGGCCACGATCTCGAGGACGGCCGGCAGCGCACGCGCCGTCACGGCGAGGCCCGACTCGCCGCCGAGAGGCGCCAAGGAGAAGGGATCCGCCTGCCACCCTGCGTACTCCGCGGGATAGGCCTTCTCGACGTCGGCGCGCCGCATGCCTTCCCAGTGCCCGTGCGAGATCTCCCGCAGGCCCTCCACGGGCGTGACGGGCTTTCCGTGGGGCATGGCGAGGATGCGCCCCGTCTCCATCGCCCTCCCCAGCGGGCTGGCGTAAAACGCCGCGATCGGCTCGCGTTCCAGACGCCGCGCGAGCTTCTCGAGCTGGTCCCGCCCGGCGTCGGAGAGCGGGACATCGGTCTCGCCGGCGAAGGCGTCCTCGGCGGTCAGCACCGTCGCCCCGTGGCGCACCAGGAAGAGTCGAGTGGCCGTCATCCCTTCACCTGCATCCCTTTCTTCGCGAGGATCTCGCGGAGCCGTTCACGTTGGTCTCCTTGCAATTCGATGGAGCTCTCTCTGGCGGCGCCGCCCGTGCCGCAGGCTTTCTTGAGGTCGCGACAGAGGGTCTCCAGAAACGGGTGGTTCTCGGGCAGCCCGTCGACGACCGTGACGTGTTTTCCGGAGGCCCGGTTCTCGACGCGCAGCTTCGCCGTGATCTTCTCCGGAACGGCCTCATCGCGCGCCGCCAGGTTCTTCGAGCAGTGGCAGTCGTCCTGCGGCCATCCGCAAAGGGGACAGATGCGCCCAGGCCCGGTCGAATAGACGAAGCGGCCCGGGGGCGCCACTAGGATTCCTCCGCGGCCAACACGGCCAGCAGATCCCTGCCGTAGGCCTCGAGCTTGGCCGGGCCGATGCCGGGGATCTCGGAGAGGGCGTCGAGCGTCGACGGCCGCGCGGCGGCCAGCGCGGCCAGCGTGCGATCGTGGAGCACGACGAAGGCGGGCACTGAGCGGCGCGCGGCCTCGCGTCGCCGCCACTCCCGCAGCGCCTCGATGCTCGAGGGGCTTGCGGCCCCGGTCGCGGCGGAGGTCTTCGGCGGTCTCTGCCTTCGGGCCTTCGGGCGCGGCGGCTCCGGAAGGGTGAGCGCGATCTGCGGAGTCCGGCCGGCCATCACGTCGCGTCCCGCCCGCGTCAGCGAGAGGGTTCGATAGACGTCGTCGGTCGCCGACAGGAGCCCTCCGCCCTGCGCCGCGTCGATCAAGTCGCTCACGGTCCCGGCGCTTTCGCCGGCGAGAATCCCGGTGGTCGAGAGGCGGGTCAGCGACTCGGGCAGTCCCTCGAGCTCGCCCGTCAGCATCGCAACCAGCTTGCGCTTGCCCCAGCGTTCCCCGCCCCGGGCCACGCCGGACAGGATCTTTCGCAGCCGGAGCAGATCCTCGGCCGTGAGCTCGCGCCGGCGCGCGCAGTTGCCGCAGAATCCACAGTCCGCGGACGCTTCCCGCTCGCCGAAGTAGCGGAGGATCGTCGCGCGGTAGCACCCGGAAGAATCGGCGTAGGCGATCATGCGGGCGAGCTTGCGCGTCTCGAGCTCCCTCCGGCGTTCCGCGTTCTCGGAATCTTCCGCCTGCTCGATCAAGAACTCCCGCGTGCGCACGTCGACGTAGTTCCACAGAAGCGTGGCGTCGGCGCGGCGGCCGTCGCGCCCGGCGCGGCCGATTTCCTGATAGTAGGCCTCGAGCGAGCCGGGGATCTCGAAGTGCACGACGGCTTCGACATCCGGCCGATCGATGCCCATGCCGAAGGCGTTGGTGGCGCAGACGACGGAGAGCGATCCGTCCGCGAATCCGTTCTGCACGCGCGTGCGCTCGGTCTCCTCCATCCCGGCGTGGTACGCGTCGGCAGCGATGCCCGAGGCCCGTAGCGCCTGGGCGGCGCGCGCCGCGCTCTTCCGGGTCGCGGCGTAGACGAGGGCGCGGCGCTGTCGGACGAGCTCAGGCAGCAGCGCGCGCTTCTCGATCTCGCCCGAGACCCGTTGGACGTCGAGGAAGAGATTCGGTCGGTCGAACCCCGCGACGAAGATCTGCGGATTCTCGAGGCCGAGAAGCCCGACGATGTCCCGGCGAACTTCCGGCGTCGCCGTGGCCGTGAACGCCAGAATCGGTGGCCGGCCGGGGGCGCCGTCGGCGCGGCGGCAGCGCCTGGCCGCGTCGGCCAGGGCCCGGTAATCGGGCCGGAAGTCGTGACCCCACTCGGAGACGCAGTGGGCCTCGTCGACGGCGAATCGCGCGAGCGGCGCCTCCGCCAGCAGGCGCCGGAAGGATTCGGACGCGAAACGCTCGGGCGCGACGTAGAGAAGGCGCAGCCGACCATCCCGCATCGCGGCCTCGGCGGCGCGCCGTTGCCAGGGCGCGGCGAGCGAGTGGAGCGCCGCGGCCGGGATGCCTTTCCGGACGAGCTCGTCCACCTGGTCCTTCATCAGGGCGATCAGCGGCGAGACCACGAGGGTCGTGCCCTCCAGAAGAAGGGCGGGAAGCTGGTAGCCGATCGACTTTCCCGACCCGGTCGGCATGACGGCCAGCAGGTCCTTGCCCTCGAGCGCCGCGCGAACGATCCGTTCCTGGCCGTCGCGAAAGGACTCGTGGCCGAAGTGGCGGCGGAGCGCGGCGCGGGGGTCCATGGACGGATTATTTCGCAGCAGGTTGCTGAAGAGGGGTCGTGGGACTGGAAAACGCGGGCCGCGGCTTGTTCACGGCACGCGTGGGGACGGGCCCCCGTAGCAGAGACTCTCGGCCGCCGTTCGCGAAGCGAACGCCCGCGGCCGAAAGCCAACGGCTGACAAGAGGGGCCGGCTCGGTATAGGCTCCGCTGTTCGCCATGAACGCCACCGAGCCCGTCTCTCCGGCCGCCGCGCGATCCGACCGTCGCGCGATCGCCATCGTGGCGCACGTCGACCACGGGAAGACGACGCTCGTCGACGCCCTCTTGAAGCAGTGCGGCACCTTCCGCGTCGGGCAGCACGTCGACGAGCTCGTGATGGACTCCGGGGAGCTCGAGAAAGAGCGCGGCATCACGATCCTCGCCAAGAACACGTCCGTCCACTACAAGGACGTCATCATCAACATCGTCGACACGCCGGGCCACCGGGACTTCGGCTCGGAAGTGGAGCGGATCCTGTCGATGGTGGAGGGTGTGCTCCTTCTGGTCGATGCGTCCGAAGGCCCGTTGCCCCAGACGCGTTTCGTGCTGAAGAAAGCGCTCGAAGGCGGCAAGCGGCCGATCGTCCTCATCAACAAAATCGACCGCGCCGACGCCCGGACACTCGAGGTCGAAGAGGAGATCCACGACCTCTTCCTCTCGCTCGCGACGGAGGAGCAGCACCTGGAGTTCGAGGTCCTCTACGGCTCGGGCCGGCTGGGCTACGTCTCGCGGGATCCGGAGGCCAAGTCGGGCGACCTCAAGCCGCTTCTCGACGCGATCCTGGAGCACATCCCGGCGCCGGTGGTTGGCGATTCGCCGTTCAAGATGATCGTCGCCAACATCGACTACTCGGATTACCTCGGCCGTCTCGCGGTCGGCCGCATCTTCTCGGGCACCGTCTCGCGGGCGCTCGAGCTCGCCGCGGTGCGGCCGGACGGCTCCATCGTCGAGAAGGGCAAGGCCGGAAAGATCTACATGTTCGAAGGAATCGTGCGGGTCGAGGTGGCCGAAGCCTCCGCCGGCGACATCGTCGTACTCTCGGGCTTCCCGGACATCGAGATCGGCCAGACCATCCTCGACCTCGCCGATCCGACGCCGCTCTCGGGAATCCGCGTGGACGAGCCCACGCTGTCGATGGAGTTCCGCATCAACGACTCGCCGATGTCGGGCCTTTCGGGCAAGTACGTCACCAGCCGACACCTCGCCGAGCGCCTCGAGAAGGAGCTCGAGAAGAACGTGGGCCTCCGGCTCGAGACGACAGGGGAGGCGGACTCCTTCCTCGTGCTCGGCCGCGGCGAGCTGTCGCTGGCCATTCTCGCCGAGACGATGCGCCGCGAGAGCTACGAGTTCTCGCTCGGGAGGCCGCAGGTCATCTTCCACCGTGGCGAGAACGGCGAGCTGCTCGAGCCCTACGAGGAACTCGTCATCGACTGCGGGGAGGAGTTCACGGGGGCGGTCATCGCCGCCGTCGGCGAGCGCAAGGGCGAGTTGAAGCACATGGGCAAGCACGGCGACCGCGTCCGACTCGAATTCACGATCCCCTCGCGGGGTCTCCTCGGCTTCCGCCTCGAGTTCCTCACGCTGACCAAGGGCACGGCCCTGATGAACCACCTCTTCGACCAATACGGCCCCCACCGCGGGCCGCTGCCGAACCGGACGAAGGGCGCCATGATCGCCAAGGAAGGCGGCGACGTGACGGGCTACGCGCTCGATCGCCTGGCCGACCGCGGCCTCTTCTTCGTCAAGCCCGGCGACAAGGTCTATGCGGGCCAGATCGTCGGCGAGCAGGTCAAGGAAGGCGACATGGTCATCCAGCCGTGTGAGAAGAAGCACCTGACCAACATGCGCGCCTCCGGCTCCGACATGGCCATCAAGCTTACGCCCGCGCGGGAGCTCAACATCGAGCAGGCCATCGAGTGGATCAACGACGACGAGCTCGTCGAGGTCGCTCCGTCCGCCATCCGCGTACGGAAGCGGACCCTGGATCACAGCCGGCGCAGGGTGAAAGCGAAAGCAGCCGGCTAGGCCGGCCGCCGTTCGCTTTCATCCCGAGGGCGAAGCCCGAGGGATCCCTAACTCGATTCGCCCCACCGCGTCGAGCACGGGGATCCCCTCGTCGCTGCGCTCCTCGGGATGACCATTGAGGCCGGCCGCCGTTTGCTTTCGTCCCGAGGGCGAAGCCCGAGGGATCCCTTTCTTCATCTGTTCCTTAGTTTTGGGCGGCCGACCCTCGGTCACATTTCGGATTTCCGACACCCGCCTCCCTCCCCAACCCCGTTTCTCCTTGACACCCCGGATCCTCGGGTGATCTAACGCACTCAGAAATCGCCGGCAGTTCTTACACGTCCGCCTGCCCTTCCGACCGGCGCCAATTTCGTGTGGCAAGCGACCGGCTCACGCCGTCGGTTCCGGCGCTCGGCAAGGCGCCAGGGACCCGAGCTCGCTTGGAGCGGCGCTCGACACGCCGACGAGAGCGAGGAGCGGTTCTCGTCTCCTTTCCGCATTCCGCCAAAGGGAGGACCGGTTCCATGGCCAAGAACACCTGCCTGAGGCTTCTCGTCTCGATCGCTGCCTTCCTCCTCGTCGCCGGGAGTCCGGCGCTGTTCGCGGCAGCGACAACGCCCAAGGCGGCGCCGCGGATCGGTCGCGACCTGCGCCACGGGGTGTCGCCCAGGCCCCTGCGCGAGGTTCGCATCGACCCGCTCCGGCCGTCGACGCCGGAGCCGCCGCGACGCGAAGCGCCTGCCTCGCCCCGGCCGCCGGCCGGGAGGCGCCCGATCGATCCGGTTCTTCAGAGGAGCCTGAGCCCTTCGGCGCCGGCCGAGCTTCTGCAATTCGACGGGGCGGCCAACAACGACAACATCCCGTTCTTCAAATCGGTCTTCCCTCCGCCCGACGCCAACGGCGCCGCGGGTCCGGACCACTACTTCCAGACCATCAACCTCGTCTTCCGGATTTTCGACAAGTCGGGCAACCCCGTGCTCGGCCCTCTTCCGAACTTCAGCCTCTGGTCGGGCCTCGGCGGCGTCTGCGAGTCGGAGAACGTGAACACGCCCCTCGTGAAGTACGACACGGCCGCGGGACGGTGGTTCGTCAGTCAGGCCGGCTTCGACTCCTCCGACGGCTCCACCCACGAGTGCATCGCGGTTTCGACCTCGAGCGATCCGACCGGAACCTACAACCGGTACGACTTCGCCATCGACCCGAGCTCCATCGCCACGAGCGCGCGGATCGGCATCTGGCCCGAGGCTTATTACATGACGGTGGATCAGTTCAAAGGGTTCGCCGACGCGGGCTTCGGCTACTACGCCTTCGACCGGAGCGCGATCCTCGCGGGCGCCCCCGCCACGTACCAGTACGCCGACGCGGGCGCGGCGCATCCCTCGACTCTCTGGGCGCTTCCGTCCGATCTCGACGGCGCGACGGCGCCGCCCGCCGGCGCGCCCAACTTTGCGATCGCTCTGGGCGCCGACTTCCTGGACGGGAGCCCGAACGACCTCATCCACATCTGGAAGTTCCATGCGGACTTCACCGATCCCGGCAACACGACCTTCGAGGGCCCCGTCGACGTTGCCATCGCTCCCTTCGCCGCCCTGGATTGCGGCAGCGTGATCCTGGGCCAGGGCTGCGTCCCGCAGGCCGGCTCGGGCCAACTGCTCCACGCCAATCCGAGCCGTCTGATGTACCGCCTGGCCTACCGCAACTTCGGCACTCACGAGTCGCTGGTGACGAACTTCACGGTCGACGGCACGGCGGGCGAGAATCGGGCCGCCGTCCGGTGGTTCGAGGTTCGAGACCCCAACGGAGCTCCCGCGATTTTTCAGGAGGGCACGTACGTCCCCGACCAGAGCTATCGCTTCATCGGGTCCATCGCCATGGACCAGAACGGCAACATGGCTCTGGGCTACAGCAAGTCCGACGCGACGATTCATCCGACGGTCGCCCTGACGGGGCGCCTGGTCGGAGACGCGCTCGGGACGATGGGCGCGGAGAACGCCTTTTTCGAGGGTCCGAACAGCCAGCCGCCCCTCTTCGGCTTCTGGGGCTACTACAGCTCCATGGCGGTGGACCCGACGGACGACTGCACCTTCTGGTTCACGGCGGAGTACATCGGGAACCCGTCGCCGTTCTTCGAGTTCACCCGGGTGGGCTCGTTCAAGTTCCCGAGCTGCACGAGCGGACCCACCGGCACCCTCCAGGGGACGGTAACCGAGGCCGGCTCGGGGCTTCCGATCTCAGGCGCCAGGGTCACCGCCGGGGCCTCCGAGACGACGACGGACGCGTCCGGCCATTACCAGTTCCTGGCGCTTCCCGTGGGAACGTACGACATGACCGTCACGAAGTTCGGAGTGATCCCCGGCTCGGCCACGGGGATCGTGGTCACGGACGGCGGTACGACCACGCAGGATTTCGCGCTGGCGCTGGCTCCCCAGGTCCTCTTGAACGGCGTCGTCCGGGACGGCTCGGGTGCGGGCTGGCAGCTCTATGCCCGGGTCCGCGTCTCGGGACCGCCCGACTTTACTCCGGTCACGCTCTTCACCGACCCGGTCACCGGCTATTACGGGATCACGCTGGTCGCCGGCGTGAGCTACACGCTCGCGTCCGAGGCAGTCGTGCCCGGGTACGAGCCCGACGTGCGGACGCTGCTCCTGAACACGGCCGCGGCGCACCTGCCCGAAGGCGTCGTTGAAAACATCGCGCTGACGATCGACACGACGGCCTGCAACGCTCCGGGGTACGGGCTCGCCGTCGACGGACTCTCGCAGAGCTTCGACGGCGGAGCGCTTCCTCCCGGATGGAACATCGTCAACAACGCCTCGGGCGCCGGCTGGTCCATCCATACGGGCCCGGACCCTTGCGGCTTGTTCGGCGGGAACGACACCGGTGGGAGCGGCCCCTTCGCCCTCGTCAACAGCCACTGCGACGGCGAGGTCAGCGAGGATACCGAGCTGATCACGGCGTCCGTAAACATGTCCGCGCTTTCGAGCGTCCAGATCCGCTTCCGCCAGGATTTCAACGGCGGCAGCCCGGCGTTCGGCGAGCTCGCCGACGTCGACGTCTCCACCGACGGCGGCGTGAACTGGACGAACGTGCTCCATCAGACGGTTGCGGTCGCCGGCCCCAACACGCAAGCGGTCGACGTCACGGCGCTGGCCGCGGGCCAGGCCAATGTCCGCGCGCGCTTCCACTATTACAACGCCTTCGCGGCGCTCTGGTGGCAGGTCGACGACGTCATCCTGGGGCAGACGAGCTGCGCGCCCTCCCCGGGCGGGCTGGTGGTCGGCAACGTTTTGGACGCGAACACCGGCACGGGCCTCAACGGCGGGACGGTGCAGAACGTCGGGGGCGGCCCGTCGGCCAAGACCTTCGACACGCTGCAAGATCCCGCGCAGCCCGACGGGCTTTACGTCCTCTTCTCGGAGAGCGCCTTCCAGTCCTTTACGGCTTCGCTCGACCTCTACGCTCTCCAGACGAAAGGCCTCACCGTCGTCCCCAACCACACGCAACGTCTGGACTTCAGCCTGGCGGCCGGACGGCTCGACGCCGGCCCGAGGCCGCTGTCGGCGAGGGTCAATCCCGGAGAGATCGTCGACCGGACGCTCGCCATGGACAACACCGGCAGCGCGGACGCGAGCTTCCAGATCCACGAGCTCAACGTCCCCCCGATCTCCACGGCGCTGCCGCTGGGACCGTTCGCCGATCGCGACCTCCGGAATCGGCTGCTGGCCCGGATCCCGACTCCGGCGCTCCGCGACGCCGGGAACGCCCGAAACATTCCGCCTCTGTCGGGAACGCCGATCGCCCGCGCGCTCCAGGCCGGAAACGTCGTCAATGCCTATCCGAGCAATCTGGACGAGCCCTGGGGCGTCGCCTTCGACACCGACGCGACCGATTTCTGGATCTCCAACAGCGCACCCTTCGCCGGCGACAACCTCGACTACCGATACCTGACCGACGGGACGAAGACCGGCGACACGATCGACGACTCGGCCTGGGTCGCGGACTTCGCGGCGGACGGCGCCTACAACCAGCGCACGAAGAAGCTCTGGAGGGTCAACGTCGGCGGCGACGACTGCATCTACGAGCTCGATCCGGCGGCTCGGGTGGCGACGGGCAACAAGATCTGCCCCGCCTTCGGGACGTCGCAACGGGGCCTGGCCTACAACCCGGTCAACGATACTTACTACAGCGGCTCCTGGACCGACGGCGTGATCCAGCACTTCGATTCGAAGGGCACGATCCTCGACTCGGCTTACGTCGCGGTACCGATCTCGGGCCTGGCGTTCAACGCCTCGAGCGGTCACCTGTACGCCCTGACCAACCACGACGTCCTCCTCGGCTTCGACGTCTACGTCTTCGACACGCGGAACAACTACGCCGTCATCGGCGCGTTCTTCATCACCAGCGCCGGATCGCCGGTCCTTTCTCCGTTTGGCGGGGCGGGAATGGAGATCGATTGCAACGGCCACCTCTGGCTCGTCGACAACGTGGCCAAGACGATCTACGAAGTCGAAACCCAGGAAACGGCGGTGTGCGCCTTCGATGAGATCCCGTGGCTGTCGGAGAATCCGACCGGTGGCACGGTCGCTGCGGGCTCGACGCTGCCGGTCGTCTGCACGTTCGATTCGACGGGTCTTTTCCCGGGGCTGCGGCAAGGGGAGCTATTGATCCCCACGAACACGCCCTACAAGGTATCGGCGGTTCCGGTGGATTTCACGGTGCGGTTTTTGGACGTGGCCGACAGCAACATTTACGAGGCGTTCATCTATGCGGCGGCCGGGGCGGGCGTGATGCCGGGCTGCGATCCGGCGGCGTTCCACTTCTGTCCGACGGATCTCGTGACGCGTGCGGACATGGCGGGGTTCATCTTGAGGGCGGTGCACGGGGCCGCCTTCGTGCCGACGCCGTACGCGGGCGCCTTCGGGGACGTTTCGGCGGGGGACTACAACGCGGACTACATTCAGTCGTTCTTCGATGAGGGGTATACGGCGGGGTGCGGGGGAGGCAATTTCTGTCCGACGGCGGTGCACACGCGGGGGCAGACGGCGGTGTTCATCCTGAAGGGGATTCACGGGACGGGCTACGTGCCGCCGCCGTGCGGTTCGACGCACGTGTTTGACGACGTGCCGTGTCCGCCGACGGCGGGGGCGCCGTTCGGGGACTGGATCGGGCAGTTGTTCACGGAAGGGATCACGGCGGGCTGCGGCGGGAACAGTTACTGCCCGAACGCGGGCATCCCGAATCAGCAGATGGCGACCTTCCTGGTCAAGGCTTTCAATCTTCCACGATGACCAGCTTGGTCAAGCGCACTTGTGAGATCAAAGAGGTAGACGGCAGACGGCAGGAGGCAGGAGCCGTGAAACAGCACAACTCTTCCGCGCTGATCGTTTCGATGGCTGCGGGTGTTCTCCTCGCTACCCTCAGCTGCTCCAGCGCGGCGCGGTCGGCGAGAGCCGGACCGCTTCGCTCGGCAGAGACGAAAAGGAAGCCCGTTCCAGCGGCGCGCGTCCCCGTCGGCCCCCAATCGGCGCTGGCGCTCGGATTGATGCCTTCCGGCGAGCTGCCCGAAGCCGCGGCGAAGGCCGCGCCCAGGCCGGGTCCTGTGATTCCCTCGATCGAGGTCCGGCACTCGCTGCGCAACGTCACCTCGCGACGGCTTTCCCAGGTCGCCCGGCCGCCCCAACCCCCGCCCGACGGGCCGCTCCGGGACATCGGGATGGAAGAGGGCCCGACCGCGCACCGTCCCGCGGCGCCTCGGAGGCCGGATCCGGTGCTGCAGTCGCGCGCGGGCCTCGGCATGCCGTCGCCTGTCGTGAACTTCGAAGGCGTGGCGAATGTAAACCACGTCCAGCCGGCCGACACGACGATGGCGATCGGCCCCAACCACATCTTTCAGTGGGTCAACCTTTCGTTCCAGGTCTTCGACAAGTCCGGCACCTCTCTGGCGGGTCCCTTCGACGGCAACACGCTCTTCACCGACCTCGGGGGCGACTGCGCCGCGGTCAACGGCGGCGACATCATCGTGATGTACGACCAGTTTGCCGACCGCTGGTTCCTGACGCAGCTGGCGCCCGCGATCTTCGGCGCGCACGGCAACCACCAGTGCATCGCCGTGTCGACGAGCGGGGATCCTCTCGGGTCCTACTATCTCTACGACTATCTCTACGGCGACGCTCTCAACGACTACCCGAAGTTCGGAATGTGGCCTGACGCCTACTACATGACCGCCCGCGAGTTCGGCGGGAAGGGCGGCTTCACCATGACCGTCACGGCCTTCGACCGCACGGAGATGCTGAACGGCCAGCCCTTCACGGCGATCTTCGTGAGCCTCAACAACGGCAATTTCGACGGGCTGCTGCCGGCCGATCTCGACGGTCCCAATCCTCCGCCCGGCACCGTCCTGAACCCGGATGGGAGCGCCTCGTTCGCCCCGGAGGAGATCTTCATGGGCGTCGATCCGGCGAACGTCGTCGGACCCGACGCCGTGATCCACATGTACAAGATGCATCCCGACTTCGCGACTCCGGCCAATTCGACCTTGACGGGTCCGGTCGACTTTCCGATCGCGCCCTACAACCAGGTGCAATTCTTCTCACCGGTGCCGCAGCCCCCCCCGGGGGCGGGAATCGAGGCCCTCGGCTGGATTCTCTACCGGCTGCCTTACCGGAACTTCGGGACGCACGAATCCCTGGTGCTCTATCACGACGTCAACGACGAGGTGGGCCGTTTCCTGCCTCGGTGGTACGAGTTTCGCGATCCTTACGGCGAGCCCATCGTCTACCAGCAGTCGACCTACGGTCCCGACGACGGCGTGAACCGGTGGATGGGCTCGGTTGCGATGGACGGCAACGGCAACATCGCGGTCGGCTACAGCGTCTCGGACGGCACGTCCACCTTCCCGGGCATCCGCTACGCCGGACGCCTCGCGACCGATCCCTTGAACGAGCTCACGCAGGGGGAAGCCGAGTTGATCGCGGGCACGGGCGCCTTCCAGGGTCACCGCTGGGGCGACTACAGCACGACGGACATCGATCCGACCGACGACTGCACGTTCTGGTACACGCAGATGTACATCGGCGTTCCGGGCCTGTCCAACTGGCAGACCCGCGTGGGCTCCTTCAAGTTCCCGAGCTGTTTCGCCCCCGGCTACGGCACGGTCGAGGGCACCGTCTCCGATGGAATCAACCCGCTTGCGGGAGTTCACATCGGCGTGACGGGCTCCATCGGAGGAGGCGGGAGCAACACGGACGCCTCGGGCCACTACGCCTTCGACGTGCCCGCCGGTACCTACAGTCTGACGGCCACGAAGTACGGCTACACGCCGTCGACCCAGGGGGGCGTCGTCGTCACGGTGGGCGGCCACACGACTCAGGACTTCGTGCTCTCGACGGCGCCTTCCGAGATCGTCCACGGCACCGTGACGGACGGCTCGGGCGGCAACTGGCCGCTCTACGCCAGGCTCGTCATCACGGCTCCGGGCGCGCCGGTCTTCACGTTGTTCACCGACCCCGTCACCGGCAGCTACGCGATCCCGCTCGTCACGGGCAACACGTTCAAGTTCGTCGTCACGGCGGTCTCGCCCGGCTATGGGTCGGGCGGCGGCCTCCTGCCGCTGGCCCCGGCCGGCGGCGGCGGCGTCACTGCGAACTGGACTTTGACGGTCAACCCGGCGACCTGCGATGCGCCCGGCTACGGCCGGACGGGACTCTCCGAGAGCTTCGACGGCGGAGTCATCCCTCCGGGGTGGTCGCTCGTGACGACCTCGGGCGGACCGTGGTCGGTCGTGTCTGCAGATCCGTGCGGCGCCTTTGGCAACACCACGGGCGGCTCCGGACCCTTCGCGCTGGCCAACAGCCAGTGCGACGGCGCAGTCCTCGACGACAACGAGCTCCACACGCCGTCGGTGAACATGTCCGGTTTCTCGACCGCTGCCGTGGCGTTCAATTCCTCGTTCTTCACGGGAGCCGCCAACATCGGCGACGTGGACATCTCGACCGACGGCGGCTCGAACTGGACCAACGTCTTCCGGCTCGACTCCGTGAACGAGCCCGGCCCGATCCGCCACACGATCGACATCACGGGGATCGCGGCGGGCCAATCCGACGTCCGGGCTCGCTTCCACCTCTACAACGCCTTCTCCTCGGGTTGGTGGGAGGTGGACAATGCGTTCCTCGGCGATCCGACTTGCGTGGCCGGTCCGGGCGGACTGGTCGTGGGCAACGTCCTGGATGCCAATACGGGCCTGGGCTTGAACGGCGCGACGGTGGCGGACCTTCCGCAGCCGGGTGGCGACTCGACCACGACCTTCGCCACGCCGGCCGATCCGGCGCAGCCCGACGGCATGTACATTCTCTTCGCGCCGAGCGGTCCTCAGTCCCTCATGGCCTCGCTCGACCTGTACACCCCACAGACCGGCGGCACGACCGTCATCGCGCACGGCGCTGTGCGTCTGAACTTCAACCTCCCGACGGGACGGCTGGATGCCAGCCCGAGGCCCCTCTCGGCCCGGGTCAATCCGGGTCAGATCGTCAACGGCACGCTCGACATGATCAACAGCGGCGGCGCGTCCGCGGACTTCGAGCTCGTGGAGCTCGACGTCCCGCCGCCCTTCCCTCCCGGCGCGGCCGGGCGGTTCGTGAACCCGGCGATCGTGAGGGACGCCCTCGCTCGGGTCCCGGCCGACCAGCGAAACGGCCGCAGCGCGGCGGGCCTGGCGGCTCTTCCCGGCGCGCCCCGGAGCGCGCTGCCGCTCGCGGCGGGAAACGTCGTCAACGCGTATCCGACACAGCTCGTAGCCGGCTGGGGCATCGCCTTCAACACGGACGCGACCGATTTCTGGGTCTCCAACTCGGGGCAGGCGGGAGGCGACAACCTCGAGTATCGCTATCTCACGGACGGGTCGCAGACGGGCGAGACGATCGACGACTCGGCGTGGGTCGCGGACTTCGCGGCGGACGGCGCCTTCAACGCCCGCACCGGCATGCTCTGGAGGGTCAACGTCGGCGGCGACAACTGCATCTACGAGCTGGATCCCTTCACCCGCGCGGCGACGGGCAACAAGATCTGCGCCCTCCCGTGGTCGGGCGTCTCGCAGCGCGGCCTGGCCTACGACGTTCTGACCGATACGTACTACGTGGGCGGCTGGAACGAGGGCGTGATCTACCACATCGACGGAACCGGAGCCGTCCTCGACTCGACGTCGGTCGCGATCCCGATCTCGGGCCTGGCGTACAACAGCCGGACCGGCCACCTCTTCGCCCTGACCAACCATGGCGCCCCGCCGCGGGCGACGCTCGACGTCTTCGTCTTCGACGCGAAGAACGGAATGACCGTCGTCGGCGCGTTCAACGTCACACAGAACGGCCAGCCGGTTCCGGGCTTGCTCTCCAACGGGGGGGCGGGCATGGAGATCGACTGCAACGGCCACCTCTGGATCGTGGACCAGGCAGACCAGCTCGTGCTCGAGGTCGTGTCCGGCGAAAGCAACGTGTGCGCGTTCAACGACATCCCATGGCTCTCGGAGAGCCTCACCG
>JBASRI010000460.1:0-10233 GCA_049273755.1 Thermoanaerobaculia bacterium | reverse complement strand
TCCCCATCACTGAGGAGCAAGGTGTCGCCGGGTTGGACGTCTTTGGTGAGGTGTGGGTAAGCGACGGAGACCTCCTGCCGGGAGCCGAGGACCTGCCGCGTGGTCAAGGTAAGCAGCGCGCCAGCTTTAAGTATCACCGCCCCCGAAGCAATCTCGCCGATCCGGATCTTCAGCCCCGCGAGATCCTGAAGGACGGCGACGGACCGACCCAGGCCCTCGGCGATTCGTCGCACAGCCGTCATGACCTCGAGGTGCTCGGCCTGTGTTCCGTGTGAGAAATTCAACCGCGCGACGTCCATCCCGGCCCGAATCAGTTTTTCCAGGGTCTCGGGAGACCGAGATGCGGGTCCGATGGTGCATACTATTTTTGTTCTAGGCATGCGGTGCTTACCCGACGCGGCCCTCAGAGATGCGCGCGTCCTCCTCCGAAACTCTCCGCAACCCTAACGTGGGCTTGATCAAAAGTATGCCGTCTATCGCTTCTTCAAGTGGGGAGCGCACGCATTCGAAGGAGTGCGGATCGTTCCGCCAGAGTTCGGCACTTGCCGCCAGGTGAACTTGGAGTTCCTGGCGCAAGGCGTTCTCGAGAAGGACGGAAGGAGGACATCTACGGCGGTGCAATGGTTCACTCGGCGGACCCGGCCGTGGCCACCGTGCAGCGGGCAGGTCATCCCTTGGTATCGCTTGCACAGGACGAGAACCACGACGATCGCGACAATGCTGACGATCTGCAGCGTCACGAACACGCCATCCGCGACGCGGATGGCGTGCGAAAGGACGAGGACGCTACCCAGAAGCCAGAGGAGCCACGCCCCGAGGCTCACGCCGGCGGAGCAGTGTTGTCGGGCCAGGTGGAGGATCTGGGGCAGGTAGGCGATCGCCACGATGAGCGCCCCGACAAATCCAGCGACCTGCGAAAACTGGTCCACGACCTCGGGTTCCGACCGCCGAAAGGGCGCCTATGTCGGGATGTCCGCGGCGTAGCGCCATGCCTTTTGCGTTGGCGCCGAGACGCGGAACTCCGACTGTGATCTGAAAGAAAAACGGGACTCGATCATCGACGGCCCGGGCTGGCTCATGACGGTCTCGCCCGGCCTTGACTCGCTTCGTGCACCGCTTCCCAGTCCTTGCGAAACCGCAGGATGCCCGAGTCGGTGAGCGGATGGTGGACCATCTCGCGTAGGATCTTGAGAGGCACCGTGGCGATATGCGCCCCCGCGAGCGCAGCCTCGGTCATATGGCGCGGGTGACGGATCGACGCAGCCAGCACCTCGGCGTCGAGGCTGTGGGTCTTGACCATGGCGACCAGCTCGCGAACGACGTCCATGCCGTGCTCATTGATATCGTCGAGGCGGCCCACGAAGGGCGACAGGAGCGAGGCCCCGGCCTTCGCCGCGAGCAGTCCCTGGTTGGAACTGAAGATTAAGGTGCAGTTCGTCTTGATGCCCTCCAGAGCGAAACGCGCGATGGCCTCCAGGCCCTCCTCGCTCATGGGCACCTTCACTACGATATTCGGCGCCAACTTGGCGAAGTGACGGCCCTCGCGAAGCATGCCATCGACGTCCTCGGCGACGACCTCCGCGCTCACTGGCCCCGGCGTGATCTGGCAGATTTGCCTTAGAACGTCGTCATACCTGCCCCCAACTTTGGCAAAGAGGCTGGGATTGGTGGTGACTCCGTCCAACACCCCCCATCGCGCAGCGGTGTGGATCTCATCGATCTCGGCAGTGTCCAGAAAGATCTTCATCGGCTGCCTTGTGTGATCACCGTGGTGCCCTCCAGCTTGCCCATCGCGAGCGAGCATCCGGCGTGGGTACAGGTGTCATCGAAGGCATAGAGATGCCCGCCCGTGCTCGCCACGTTCACCTTCGTTCCCGCGAGATCGAAGACGCGCATCCGGCCCGCGGGGACATCCTTCGCGCTACCAATTCGTTCGAGCATGGCCCTCACCTCCGATAACCCCAAAAGCGTGCGTAATTCCAAGCCCTGCCCGGGCTAGGCGGCCAACCCCGACACCCTCCTCAAAGCGCGAGGCGAACGAGTATGCCCTCTTGATCCGGTTTCCTGAGTCGACCTTGCCCTTGCCTTCCTTGAGGCTTCCTTCCCAGCGAGCGTGTGCTTTGCGTATCGCCATGACGACTCCCTTTCTGTCCCGACGTTCAGTAAGCTCGCACTCTTCGCGCCAAGGACCAATAGGGCGTTCGTACCATCTAGGCCAACAGCCATCAGTGCGGGACTCGGTTCGGCCCACTCGTCAACGCCCGACGGTCACGGACAGCGCCTCCCGGAGCATCTGATTGGCGAATCCCCACTCGTTGTCGTACCAGCTCATGATCTTGACCAGGTCTCCGTCGACGACCCTGGTGAGATCGAGATCGACGACGGATGCGCGGGGATCTCCAACGATGTCCGAGGAAACGAGCGGGTCCCGCGACACTCCGAGAACTGCGGCGTAGCGTTCGGTCTCGGCCTCTTCCGTGAGGATCTGGTTCACCTCGTCGACGCTGGTCTTGCGCGCGGTGACGAACGTGATGTCCGCGATCGACCCGGCGGCGACCGGTGCTCTCATCGCAAGCCCGTCGAAGAGGCCCGCGTACTGGGGTAACGCGCGGGTCGTGGCGATCGCGGCGCCGCTCGTCGATGGCACGAGGTTCGCGGCCGCGGCGCGCCCGCGACGGAAGCGCGTGCGTGGTCCATCGACGATGGACTGGGACGAGGTATAGGCATGCACGGTGGTCATCACCGCCTTCTTGAGCCCGATGCGACGGCCGATGACCTCGACGATCGGTGTGATGCAATTCGTCGTGCAGCTCGCGCAGGAGATAAGGCGGACCGCGCCCCCAGGAGCGTTGACGCCGTGGACGACCGTCTCGACCTCCCCCCCCTGCGATGGCGCCGACAAGAGGACGATCCGTGCTCCTGCCCGGACGTGCTTCTCCAGGTCCTCGCGCCGCGTGAACGCTCCGGTGCATTCGAACACGAGCTCGACGCCCAAGTCCTTCCAGGGGAGCTCCAATGGGTCGCGGCTCTTCAACGTTCGAACCTTGCGGCCGGCGACGACTAGGCGGTCTCCGTCGACGGCTACCGACTTCGAGTATCGCCCGTACACCGTATCGAAACGGAGCAGGTAGGCGAGGTTCTCGACCTCAGCCAAGTCGTTGACTGCGACGAGCTCGAGCGACGGTTCGTCGATAACCAACCTGAGGATCGCGCGTCCGATTCGTCCCAGTCCGTTGATAGCTACTCGGGTGCTCATGCTGCGATCCCTGCCTTTCCTTCGACACACGTTGAGTGATGGCCGTAACGCATTCGCTCGCCGGCGCTGATTCTCACGATGGCAGCCGGCCCAAGAGATCCGCCGCGCGGAAGGGGCCGGGCTGGGCGATCAGAGCTCGTGCGGCCTCGACCTGATTCCAGGTGTTCCAGAGCAGCACCCCGCGCACCCTGCCGGCGGTCAGGTAGTAGACCACCCCCTCGCGAAACGGCTTCTTCCAGTCCGCGACGGTTTCGCCGCGAGGGTCCAGCTCGCCGATCGCCTCGTAGCCCAGGTCGAAGAGGTCCGAATAGAAGGATGGCAGGTGCGTGTAAGGAGCGGTGTCGCCGGCCATCGAGCGTCCAGCGGCGCGGCCCATTGTGAGGGCGTCGTCCTCGTGTTCGACGCGGATCCGCGTGCCCAACGCGGGGGCGACAAAGCGCGCCACGTCTCCGGCCGCGAAGACATAGGGATTGCTCGTGCGAAGGCGCTCGTCAACCACGATCCCGTCCTCGACCGTAAGGCCGGCCGTCCCGGCGAGGTCGGTGTTGGGGATGATGCCGATTCCCGCCACGACGGCGTCCACCGCCACCGAGGGGCCACCCTTCGCCTCGACGAAGAGTCGGCCTCCGCTCCGTGCGACGTTCGTCACCTGCAGCCCCGGCCGCACATCCACGCCTTTCTCACCGTAGTACCCGGTCAGGAAAAGCGCGAGATCTTCGGGAAAAACGCGCCCGCCAATACCGTGCTCCGGAAACAGCATTGTGACCTTGCATCCCTGGAGAACGAGGGCCGCCGCGATCTCCGAACCGATGAAGCCGCCACCGATCACCGCGAAGGTTTTTCCCTGGTCGGTCAGGGCGCGCAACCTGCGGTAGTCGTCGAGCGTGCGGAAGTAGACGATGTCGTCGCCGCCAGACGGCAGGTGGCGAGGCGTCCCTCCCGTCGCCAGAAGCAGTTTGTCGAACGTGTAGTCCGCGCCCCGATCATCCACGACCCGTTTTTCGCCCGGAACCAGGGTTGTCACCCGGCGGCCCAAGTGGAGATCCACAGAGATCTCGTCGGTCTTCCGCCACACACTCTCGAACGACTCGCCTTTCCAGAGCGCCTTCGAGAGCGGCGGCCGCGCGTAGGGCGGATCCGACTCGGCGCCGATGAGTCCGATCGGGCTGCTCGGGTCGAGCTCGCGGATGCCTCTCACGGCGGCGTCGGCGGTCATGCCGCCGCCGACGATGAGGTACGGGTAATGCGCCATGATGATGTCTCCTTGATTTCAGATCCGGCGCGGCTCCGAGGAACCGCGTCTGGCGCCGCTGTTGCTTCTACGCTCGCACCGGTGCGGGTGCCTTCGCGTTGGCCAACCGGGCGAGTGCCAGAGCGGCCAGAAGGAGGCCGAAGTCCCGCAGCGCCACGTCGAGGTAACCGCCCAGCACGATCAGATCCACGATGATCCCGAACAGCCATGCGGCAACCAGGTAGCCACCGAAGCGCGGTTTGACGGCGACGACGACACCCGCGATGATCTCGATCACGCCGACGATCGACATGAACGTGTGCGGCTGGATTCCGAGCGTGTTGGAGACGACGGGCGGGAGATACTTGTCCCAGTTCGTTAAGAGGTGCAAGAATTTGTCGAGCCCCGCGACGATCGGGGCAACCGTGAACCCGAGACGTAGGATCCGAAAGGCTTCCACCGAACCGTTGCTCATCTCGCCCTCCAAGCTGCCCGCTGTAGCGGGCAGGAAAAATGGTGTGATTCACTCTCTCGAAGAGTCTCGGGCGCGTTCGAGTGGTGTGCGCCCCCCTGTTCCCAAGTGGGAGAGAGCTCAAGAACGATGCCAGACGACACGATGGGTCTCCCGACTCCAGCGGGGTGGCCGCCCGGGAGCGTCCCGAACAAAACCTCCTGCAGGACAGGGAGTTCGCCGCCTCCGTACGCTCGGAGCGCGACGGGTCCTCATCGCGCCCGGACCCGAACCCGAGACCAAGTAGCGGGGTAGTTTGCTCCGCTGGGGAGAGATGCTCCGGAGGCGCCCGTACAAGGCAAGTCCGCTATGAGCCGTTCGGGTCCGATCCTTTGGCGATCTTGTCACGGAGGGTCTTTCTGTCGATGCCGAGGACTTCCGCGGCCCGGGTCTTGTTGCCGTGGACCGCGGACAAGACGCTCCGGATGTGCTCCGCCTCGACCTCGGCCAGCGTGCGATAGGGCCCCGACCCTCGGGGGGCCGAAAAGCGCATCAGCGAGGGAAGGTCCGACACGTCGATCACATCCTCGTCGAGCATGACGACCAGCCGCTGGATGACGTTCTCCAGCTCCCGTACGTTGCCCGGCCAGTCGTGGTCTCGAAGTGCCCGCAGAGCGTCGTCCGTAAAGCGCGGGACGGGCTTCTCGAGCTCGCGGGCGAACTGGGCAGCGAAATGGCGGGCGAGGAGCAGGACGTCGTCGCCTCGTTTCCTCAACGGGGGAATCTCTAGCGGTAGAACGTTGATGCGGAAGAAGAGGTCTTCGCGGAGGGTCCCCTTCTTGACCAGACTCTGAAGGTCCTTATTGCTCGCGGCAATGATCCGGACATCCACCTTGCGAGGGCGCCGCGAGCCCAGCATGAAGACCTCTTTTTCCTGCAGGACCCTGAGAAGCTTGACCTGCATGGACTGGCCGATCTCGCCGATCTCGTCCAGGAAGATGGTTCCGCCGTCGGCCGTCTGGAAGAGTCCCGCACGAGTCTCGGTCGCCCCTGTAAAGGCCCCCCGGGCATGGCCGAAGAGCTCGCTCTCGATCAGGCCTTCCGGGATGCCGCCGCAGTTGACCGGCACGAACGGGGCGATGCGCCGGATGCTCCCGTAGTGAATCGCTCGAGCGACGAGCTCCTTACCCGTCCCGCTTTCTCCGGTGATGAGGGCCGTGGCCTTGGTGGATGCCGCCTTCGCGATGGCCCGAAAGACGCCCTGCATCGCCTCGGAGTCACCCAGCAGGCCGTGAGGCCGCACCGGTTGTGGCATGTCGGATTCGGCCGTACGGCGAATCCGGAGCTTCTCAAGGGCCCGTTCGACCGCGACGAACAACTCTTCATCCGTAAACGGCTTGGGGAGATAGTCGTCCGCCCCCGCTTTGACTGCCTCCACGGCGCTCTCGACCGAGGCGAATCCGGTCATCATCACGACCTCGGTGTCCTTCAGGTTTTCCCGGACGTGCCGGACGAGGGTCATGCCGCTGACTCTCGGCATCTTCAGGTCCGTGATCACCAGGTCGACCGCCGTCTGTTCCAGGAACGCGATCGCTCGAGCGACGTCGGTCGCGGGGAAGACTTCATATCCCCGCGAGGAGAGGTTCCTCTCGATCACCTCCAGGGTCTGGGGAGTGTCGTCCACCACCAGGACCCTGGGCTTGCTACCTCGGGATTCCATCGGAGCCGAGGTTCGCCGAGAGTGGCGGCGTCAGGGGCAGCCGGACCTCGAATCGGCTGCCGTGACCCACCTCGCTCTCCACGTGAATGGTCCCGCCGTGGGAGCTCACGATTCCGGAAGCGACGGCGAGTCCGAGCCCGGTTCCCTCGCCGACGTCCTTGGTCGTGAAAAACGGCGTATAGAGTCTTCTGCGCACGTCCGCGCTCATGCCGACACCCGTATCCGTGATCGCCACGAGGACGTGGTCGGCCTCGCTTCGGGTTTGGACGTCGAGCCTCCCTCCACGGGACATCGCCTGCACGGCGTTGACCAGCAAGTTCACCAGGACCTGACGAATCTGAGAAGGATCGGCCGTGAGATCCGGCAAGCGCTCTTCGAGGGATCGGACCAGCTCGATGCCGGTGTCGGTGCGCCGCGCCTCCACCAGGGCCAGCGCCTGCTCCACCAACTCGTTCAGTCGCACCTTCGTTCTTGCGGGAGGCACCCGGCGGGCGAAAAGCAGCAGGTTGCGGATGACATCTCGTGCGTGCAACGCGGCCTTGATGATCTTCTCCAGGTCCCGAACGACCGGCTCGGGGACCTGTGGGGCCTTGCTTGAGAGTTGGGCGAGGCCGAGGATGGCCGCGAGTGGCTCGTTCAGCTCGTGGGCGAGGCCGGCGGCCAGTTGACCTATGGTCGCCAGGCGGTCGGCATGGTGTAGCTGCTCCGTGAGATTCGCCCGGTCCCGTTCCGCCCGCCGGCGCGCGACGATGAGACCCAGTCGGCTCGCCACCGCGTTGAGGAGATTGCGCTCCTCGTTTAGGAACGGACCCTCGTCCGCGTCCGGTCTCGGCTCGCGGTAAATGATGAGGACTTCGCCGCACGTCTCGTGGTCGACGACGATGTCTGCGCGCTGGCGGAACGGGCTCGGCCGAAACTCCGGCGTCGCGAAAGACGCACCATCGACGGTGATTCTCGCGGACGTGATTTCCGGATATTGCCAACCTGAAGGTAGCAGTTCGGCGATCCGCTGCATCATTTCGCTGAGAGACAGATCAGGGTCGCTCGCCAGATGTGCGATCGAGTAGAGACACGTCAGTTCCTTGACGCGCTCATAGAGGGTCAGTTCTAGGGTCTTCTCCCTCGACGGCATCTCGGAAGTCTATTCCTCTCGACACGATCGATCCGGTGCCTCCCAGGAGGCTTAGGAAAGGGGTCGTAGCTCGGGCGGGGCGTCGTGGGCCTCGGCGTGGACCGCACCGTGCTCAGCCAGCTTTCTCCTCGCGGCCGGTCAGGTAGTCGTACGGGCGCCTGGTGACCGTCGGAGTCTCGGGGAAGTTTTCAGTCGGCGGCGGGGAAGGCGTTTCCCACTCCAGGCCCGAGCAGCAGGACCCATTGGACGATGGAAGCGGTCGATATGGAGGTATCAGTCGGAGCGGGTGCGCGGCCCTACTCCGCTATGCGCTCGAGCACGCCGTAGAAATGCATTCGCCACGATTGGCCGGCGTCCGTCGATGTCTGCCATCGCTCCTCGACCGAGCCATTGCTCTTTGGCGTCCAGGTCACTCGATGCATCAGCACGGCATCGGGCTGGTATTCCTTACCCGTCATCACCATGGCGGCGCCCTCCCGTTGTCCCTCGAACGACAGGCCAAAATGTCCGGCCCCACACAAATTGGTCTCGGCAGGGCGCCATTCGTTACACGACTCGGACGGTCAGCGCGCGATGGACGGCTCACCGGGCCGCCTCGGTATCGTCGAGGCGCCGTGACTTGATAAAGTCCGATTGCGCGTCACGATCGAAGGTGCCGCTCGAGGGCCCCAGTGTTGGTTGCGCATCCCCAGGCATCGGCAGCAGATGCCGCAGTCATCGCAGCATTGCGCGACGGAGACGAGGTCGCGTTCGCCCGACTCGTGGATCAGCACCATGCGGCCCTGCGCCGCATCGCCCGGCTGTACGTTTCGAGCGATGCCGTTGCAGACGAAATCGTTCAGGAGACCTGGCTTGCCGTGGTCCGGGGTGTCTGGGCGTTTCAGGGACGTTCATCCCTCAGAACCTGGATTCTTCGGATTCTGATCAACCGCGCCAAGACCCGGGCCCAGCGAGAGAGTCGGACCGTGCCGTTGGCGGACGGCAGCTTGGCGGAGACCGCAGGAGCCTCGTCTTCGGGAGCCAGCGGCGCCGCCTTCTCTCCCCACCTCGACGGAGGACACGATCCGGTGAATGGACGAAGCTCCGGGCTGCTCGACCCGAAACCTTCGCCCGAGGCGGCGGTTCTGGCCCGGGAAGCCCGCGCACACCTTCGTGCGGCGATCGACGCTCTCCCGGCGAATCAACGAACAGTGATCACGATGAGAGATCTCGAGGGCTATTCCAGCGAGGACGTGTGTAACGTTTTGTGCCTCACGGAGACCAATCAGCGCGTGATTTTGCATCGCGCTCGATCTGCCGTCCGCGCCAGGGTGGCAGCCTATTTTCGGGAGGAGTGACGCTGTCGTCGCCTGGAGAGATGAGCTGTCTCGAGTTGGCGGACGCGGTCTCGGCGTACCTGGAGAAGGAGCTCGATCCGGGCGAGCGGGACCGGTTTGATGCCCACTTCCGAGGCTGCCAGAGCTGCCGTCTCCTCGTCGCGCAGTCGCAAGCCGTGGTCGGGGCGCTCCGAGGCCTGGAGGATGCTTCAAAGGAAGCGATCGAACCGAAGAAGAAGGAGTGGCTCGTGGCTCTCTTCCACGAGCACGGCTTTCATCGCCCGGCACGACCTAATCCCGGGATCCCGCTTGGCCTCGACGGTGCGCGGGCTGCGCCCGGAGACCATCTCGCGTACTTCTGGGAGTCCGAGCAGGATTTCGGGGCCACGGTCGGCTTTGTCGCCGCCGGCGCGGCGCAGGGCGAAACCTGTGTGCTCCACGGCCACGAAGGGGCCAACGACCGAATCGAGGCCGCGACCAACCGCTCCGGGCTCGATACCGCGACCCTGCGACGGGAGGGTCGGCTGCATTTCGCCTCAGGAATGAGGTCGGCCGACGCCCTCCTCGACCTCGTCGGCACCCAAGTTGATCTCGCGGTCGATCGCGGAGCGCCTCTGGTCCGCATCCTCGGAAACCTCGGGTGGGGCCGGCCCGACTGGCCCGATGAACTGGATCTCCTGCGTTTCGAAGCACGCGTGACGAACGCGGTCCGAAAACTTCCCGTCATCGTGATGTGCGCTTACGACGTCCGGCGCCTTCCCGGAGGCACCCTTCTTCTCGGGGGGCTCGAATGCCACCCGCTGATTTACCGGCGGGGTGCCCTGCGGTCAAACGAGCTGTACGTACCGGCCGAGCAATTTCTCGGGGCCCTGCCTCCGACTGATCCGATCGATCCGCCCCGTGTGGGTCGACGACGGCGACGAGAGCGTTAGAGTGCAAAGAACGATACGCGTTCTCGTCCAGACGACCACTCCCGGCGGGCCGGACGATTGGTCAGTCGAGAGCCTTTCGCTTCTCGCCGGGCACCTCGCTTCGCTCCGGGAGGATGAGACTCGATTCGATGTAACCGTGGATATCAAGCGATACGTACGAAATCTCGCATTCTGGCTCGCTCCGGCCGCCTGACG
>JBASRI010000456.1:0-4057 GCA_049273755.1 Thermoanaerobaculia bacterium | reverse complement strand
TACGAGATCCTCGCGCCTCTGGGCGCCGGCGGGATGGGGGAGGTCTACCGGGCGCGCGACGAGCGCTTGAAGCGCGACGTCGCGATCAAGGTTCTGCCGGCGGAGCTGGCGGCGGACCCGGAGCGCCGCGGGCGCTTCGAGCGGGAGGCGCGGTCGGCGTCGGCGCTCTCGCATCCCAACATCCTCACGGTCTTCGACATCGGCGCCGTCGACTCGACGGTCTACATCGCGATGGAAATGGTGGACGGCGGGACGTTGAAGGACCTGGTCGCGTCCGGGCCCGTGCCCGTGCGCAAGCTCCTCGAGCTTTCCACCCAGATCGCCGAGGGCCTCGCCGCAGCGCACGCGGCGGGCATCGTGCACCGGGATTTGAAGCCCGCCAACGTGATGGTGTCGAAGAACGGGTACGTGAAGATCCTCGACTTCGGCCTCGCCAAGCTGGTGACGCCCGAGGACAAGGAGGTCTCGGCGCTTCAGACGGCGGCCGGCGATCCGACGCGCCCCGGGATGGTGATGGGGACGATCGGCTACATGTCGCCGGAGCAGGCGGCGGGGCGCACGGTCGACTTCCGGTCGGACCAGTTCTCGTTCGGCTCGATCCTCTACGAGATGGCGACGGGGAAGCGGGCCTTCGAGCGGGGCACGACGGCGGAGACGATGACCGCGATCATCCGCGAAGAGCCGGATTCCGTCGCGCAAGTGAATCCCAAGGTCCCCGCGCCGGTGCGCTGGATCCTCGAGAGATGCCTCGCCAAGGACGCCGACGATCGGTTCGGCACGACGAAGGACCTCGCGCGCGACCTCGCGTCGGTGCGCGATCACCTCTCCGAAGCGGCCGTGGCGACGACGACCGACCAGACCGCGGCCGCGGCGAAGGCGGTGCGGTCGAAAAGGCGGGTCTGGCCGTGGCTCCTCGGCGCCGCGGCGCTGGCGGGTGTCTTTCTCGCCGGTCGCAACACGGCGCCGACCCCGGGTCCGCCCGCGTTCAAGCAACTGACCTTCCGCCGGGGAGCGGTGAGCTCGGCGCGGTTCGCCCCCGACGGCTCGACGATCATCTATGGGGCGGCGTGGGATGGGCGCCCCTTCGAGATCTACACGAGCCGACCGGAGAGCCCCGAGTCGCGCCCCTTCGGGCTGTCCGGAGCCGACGTGCTCTCGATCTCACCGTCGGGGGAGATGGCGTTGTCTCTGACGCGGCACTACGTTTCGGTGTTCGCCAAGAGCGGAACGCTCGCCCGGATGTCCGTGGCGGGAGGCGTCGCGCCGCGCGAGGTCCAGGAGGACGTGCAGTGGGCCGATTGGTCGCCCGACGGCGCAAACTTGGCGATCGTCCGAGAGGCGGGCATCCAGAGCCGACTCGAATATCCGATCGGCAAGCCGCTCTACGAAACCGTCGGTTGGATCAGCCACCCGCGCGTTTCGCCTGCCGGAGATCTGATCGCGTTTCTAGACCATCCGATTCGCGGAGACGACGGGGGTTTGGTCGCCGTCGTGGATCGCTCCGGCAAGAGGCGCGCGCTTTCGGGGACGGTTGCCTCGCTGCAGGGCCTCGCCTGGTCGCCGGGCGGGGGCGAGGTCTGGTTCACGGGAGCCCTCGTCGGAGGCAACCGCGCGCTCTATGCCGTCTCACTCTCGGGAAAGACGCGCCTTCTTGCCAGGGTCGCCGGACCGCTGACGATCCTGGACGTTTCCCGCCGCGGTTCGGTGCTCATGACGCACGACACGGAGCGCTACTCGTGCGAGGGGCTCTCGCCGACGGATCGCAAGGAGCGCGACCTCGGTTGGCTGGACTGGTCGGTCACGATCGACGTCTCGCCCGACGGGCGAACGCTCCTCTTCACGGAGGCCGGAGAGGGGGCGGGGGCTGGCTATTCCACCTACGTGCGCACCATGGACGGCTCGCCGGCTGTGCGGCTCGGAGAAGGGACGGCGGCGGGACTCTCGCCCGACGCACGTTCCGTCATCGCCATCGTCAAGATCCCGGATGATCCCCAGATTGCCATCTATCCCACGGGCGCGGGGCAGCCGCAGTTGCTGGCCAGGGACGGACTCAAGGTTCAGAACGCTTACTGGATGCCCGACGGCAAGCGCATCCTGATGGCGGCGAGCGAGTCCGGCGGCCAGGTCCGCCTCTACTTGCGCGACGTCCCGGTGGGAAAGCCGAAGGCGATCTCGCCCCCGGGTTACCAGCTTCTCTCGCGCACCATCTCCGCCGACGGGAAGCGCGTGGCCGTCCGAGGACCCGATCAGCGCCTTTACTTCTACCCGATCGAGGGCGGCGAGCCGACGCCGATCCCGGGTCTGACCGGTGAAGACACGCCCGTCGGCTGGACCGCGGACGGCCGGTCCCTCTACGCTTATCGGCGCTCGGAGCTTCCCGTGAAGGTGTACCGCGTGGACGCCGCAACGGGAAAGAGAGAGCTCTGGAAGGAGCTGGCTCCGGAGGACGCGGCCGGGGTCACGCAAATCTCGCGCGTTTGCCCGACTCCCGACGGCACGGCCTATGCCTACTCGTATAGCCGAACGCTCTCGGACTTGTACCTCGTCGAGGGACTAAAGTAGCCCGGTGGCCATCCCGGTTCCGCGCGACGTCATGGTCGTCGGCAATGAGCTCGCGGTCGTCTGGGACGACGGACGCGAGGACTACTTCGCGCTCGACAAGCTTCGCCGCGCGTGTCCATGCGCGATGTGCAAGGGGGAGCCCGACCTCTTCGGGAAGGTCTACAGGGGCCCCGAGCGCGCGCTCACGCCTCGCGCGTTCGAAGTCGCGTCGCACCGCCGCGTCGGCTCCTACGCGCTCCAGATCGACTGGGGCGACGGCCACAACGACGGCATCTACAGCTTCGAGACGCTCCGCCGAATGGCCGCGGAGGGCGGCTAGGCCCTCTTGCGATGCCGTTTTCGGAAGGCGCGGACCTTCATCAGGTTCCCGCAGGTCCCCATCGCGCACCACTGGCGGCGGTGGTTGCGCGTCGAATCATAGAAGTAGAGCACGCAGTCGGGATTGCCGCACCTCCGGATCAGGCGCAGGTCGCCCTTGGAGAGAAGCTCCGCCGCTGCCTCGGCCACGGCGCCCAGCAGCGAGATCGGCTGCGTGGGGCGCGCCGCGAAACGCGTGCGGAATCCCGAGCCCTGGCGCTCGAGCCGCAGGCTTCCGTCGTTCTCGGCGAGGATGAAGTTGATCGCGGCGAGGCCCTCCGTCGAGACGCCGCGCCCTTTGACGAGCCCGTCGGCCATGTGGCGCAGGGTCTCGCGGAAGGAACGCGCGCGCTCGGTGATCTTCGCGCCCTCGGGGCCCTCGCCCCAGCGCTTGAGCGCCTCGGCGCCGGCCCGGGCGTCGATCCGGCCCGATCGAGT
The DNA here is from genome assembly GCA_049273755.1 of Thermoanaerobaculia bacterium. Lineage (GTDB taxonomy): Bacteria > Acidobacteriota > Thermoanaerobaculia > UBA5066 > Gp7-AA6 > DAHUXD01. Next base: position 700 of record JBASRI010000456.1, on the reverse strand, counting down.
CAGCCAGCGGACGAAGTCCTCGAAGCTTCCGAGCTGCTCGACAGGATGGCCTTTGTGAAGCGGCCGGGTGTTGACGAAGTCGAGGCAGGTATTGCCCGCCAGGAACAGGAAATCCAACCGCTCGGCCTTCTCCTTCTCCGCCATGGCCGCCCGGCCACAGTGTAACCCCTATTGGGCGGGTACGACGGTCGTTTGGCGGAGAGGGGACCTGTGGCGGAGAGGGGGGGATTCGAACCCCCGGTACGTTTTGCGTACACACGCTTTCCAAGCGTGCTCCTTAAGCCACTCGGACACCTCTCCGGGGCGGGGGATGGTACAACAGGGCCCAGGCGGGTCGGCGAAAGGACCATGCGAGTAAACGCCGCGCTCCGCGCGGCGTTGCCTACTGCCGGGGGTTTTCCTTTGGTGGTCGGCTCCAAGCGTGCTCCTTAAGCCACTCGGACACCTCTCCGGGGCGGGGAATCCTACAACAGGGAACTCGAGATGGAGGGGTTCGAGCCGGCCACCGCAGGCAGACCCGCGCCAGTAGGCAACGCCGTCCGACGGACGGCGGTCATCCCCCCCTCTCCGCCATACGACCATCGTACCCTTCAAATAAGGGTTACACTGTGGCCGGGCGGCCATGGCGGAGAAGGAGAAGGCCGAGCGGTTGGATTTCCTGTTCCTGGCGGGCAATACCTGCCTCGACTTCGTCAACACC
>JBASRI010000444.1:0-5655 GCA_049273755.1 Thermoanaerobaculia bacterium | reverse complement strand
GGATGGGGCCGCGTCGAGGGCGGCGACGACGATGTCGGGATCCTGCTCGAGGAGCGCTCGCTCCGCCTCCGGCAGCCCGGCGAACACGCGGACCGAGCTCCCAGCCGCCGCAAATCCGCGGCGAAGGGCGTCGCGCGAGGGCTCGTCAGGCTCGAGGACCAGAACGTTCATGCCGGATCGCCGATTCTACACCCGCGTCGCCCGGTCAGCGGCGTCCCGGCGTCCGGATCCCGAGGGTCGGCCAGAGGGCATCGATCCTCCGCTTCACGTCCGCGCTCATGACGATCTCGTCGGGCCAGCGCCGGCCAAAGCCCTCCTCCTTCCACTTCCTCGTAGCGTCCACGCCGACCTTGCTGCCGTAGCACGGCAGGCGCGAGGCGAAGTCGAGCTCGTCCACGGGACCCTTGACCAGCTCGAGGTCGCGCTCCGGATCGATCGCGGTCAGTGCCCTCCAGACGACCTCCGCGGGGTCGTGGACGTTGACGTCCGCGTCCACGACGACAATCGTCTTAGTGAACATCATCTGGCCGGTGCCCCAGATCGCGTGCATGGTCTTGCGCGCATGGCCGGGATAGCGCTTGTCGATCGCGACGAGCATGAGGTTGTGGAAGATGCCCTCCACGGGCAGGTGCATGTCCACGATCTCGGGAATCGTCTTCTTGACGAGGGGCAGGAAGAGGCGCTCGATGGCTTCGCCCATGAAGCCGTCCTCCATCGGGGGGCGCCCGACGATCGTCGTCATGTAGACGGGTCGTTCGCGCCGCGTCAGCGCGGTGACGTGAAAGACGGGAAAGTCATCGTCGAGCGAGTAGAACCCGGTGTGATCGCCGAACGGACCTTCCCGGCGCCGCTCCTTCGGATCCACGTAGCCCTCGAGGACGATCTCCGCTTCGGCCGGGACCAGAAGGTCCACGGTCTTCGCCGGCAAGAGCGGAACGCTCTGGCCGCGCAGGAACCCGGCGAACAGCAACTCCGAGAGGCCGGGAGGCAGCGGCGCGATCGCGGAAAAGACCGTCGCCGGATCGCAGCCGATCGCGACCGCGACTTCCATCCGCCGGTCTTCCCTCTCGTATCCCCGCGCCTGGCCGGCGCCGTCCTTGTGTTTCTGCCAGTGCATGCCGGTTGTGTTGCGGTCGTAGACCTGCATCCGGTACATCCCCACGTTCGTTTTTCCGGAGGCCGGGTCCTTCGTGATCACCAGAGGCATCGTGATGAAGCGGCCCGCGTCCTGGGGCCAGCACTGCAGGATCGGAAGCTGCGAAAGATCCACGGCGGCACCCTCGGCCACGATCTCCTGCGAGGGGCCGCTCCGCACGGTCTTCGGAAACACGGCCGCGAGCTCGGTCACCCGGGGAATGGCCTTGAGCTTGCCCAGGATTCCCTCGGGAGGCTTCGGATCCAGGAAGAACTCGAGCCGGGAATCCCACTCCTCCCAGGACGAGAGCTCGAGGGCCTTCCACATCCGCTTCCTCGAGGCGAGGGCGTTGATCGCAACGGGGAGCGAAGAGCCCTCGACGTTTTCGAACAGGAGGGCGGGACCGCCGCCCTTGACGGCCCGGTCGGCGATCTCGGCGATCTCGAGCACGGGCGACACGCGCTGCCGCACGCGGACGAGCTCCCCGTCCGCCTCGAGCGCCCCGAGAAACGCGGAAAGATCGCGATAGGCCACGGGGCTACCTTTTACCTCACTGCGCCGGCACGGCGCTTCGGCGAACGCGCCGGGGCGGCCGCCGAGAGTCCCGCCTCGGCCTCGATGCGGCCGACTTCGAACCCACGAGTGTTGTGGAGCCTCGGCTCGGCGTACGCAGCGAGCGTTCGCCGGATCGGAAGGGGCAGCTCCCCCAGGCGCTCGAGGACGTCCAGCGTGACGGCATCGCGAGGGCGTGCGGACCCATCCTCGATCTTCAGCGCGAGCCCGATCGCCCGTCCACGCGCGGCCGGGGCGAGCCCCACGGCGTACACGCCCTCCGCGCCTTCCTTGCCGACCCATCGCCCTCGGCCGGCCGCCAGGAAGTCCGTTGTGAAACGGCCCGCGCCGGCGACCATCTCGGGACTGGCGGTCATCGCGCGCACGATGCGCCGTCGCACGGCGGCCTCGGACCGGTCCTCCCCCGGAAGACGCTCCGCCATCAGGCGCGCGTAGGCGAGAGCCAGCGCCGAGAGCGGAAGGCGGAGCACGGGCAGGTTGCACCCGTCCACCGCTCCCGTGATCTCCGACTCGGCAATGCCGGCGTGCCGCGCCAGCAGCGCGCGGATCCGCTTCTGGAGCGGATGGGCGGGGTCCGTGTAGTCCGCGTGCGGCAGATCGAGGATCCGGCACGCGAGCAGCATCCCGGCGTGTTTGCCCGAGCAGTTGTTGTGGAGGGAGGTCGGCGACTTCCCCGCCGAGAGCAACGCGCGGGCCGAAGGCTCGTGCATCGGGAGGTGCGCGCCGCAAAGCAGGTCCGCGGCGCGAAAGCCTCCCCGTTTCAGAATCGCCTCGGCCAGGCGCACGTGACGCGGCTCACCGCCGTGCGAGGCGCACATGAGCGCGATCTCCGCGTCACCGAGGCGAAAGCGCTTCTCACCCCCCGCCAGCAGGAGAGGCATCGCCTGAAAAGGCTTGGCGGCCGAGCGCGTGTAGACGGGAGCCGAGGCGTCGCCCGCCGAGGCCACCGGCCTGCCCTGCTCGTCGACGACGGCCACGGAGCCCCGGTGCGCCGACTCCACGCGGGACCCGCGATAGACGCGGGCGAGCACCGGCGGAGCCTTCGTCATGGCGCCCATTATCCCGAATCGGTTATCCTGAACGAGCGAATGCCGCGGAATATTGGCGGGGTCCGGACCGTTCGCTCGTCCGTGCGATTCTCCCTTCTCCCGGCGGTCCTCGCCGCCGCGCTTTCCCAGGCGGTCCTCGCCCAGACCTCCGAGCGGCAGGCGCCGGTCTTTCCGGACCTGGAGTTCGTCGGGTCGGAGGGCGGGAGCCTGCGGCTCTCGGAGCTGAAGGGCAACGTCGTGCTCCTGAACGTGTGGGCCACCTGGTGCGGGCCTTGCAAGAAAGAGCTTCCGATCGTGCAGAAGATGTATGACACCTACAGCGATCGGAACTTCGTGGTCGTGGCCGTGAACGTGGACGCCGACCGGAAGCGCGTCCTCCCGTTCCTGAAGCAGTTCAACATCTCCCTCCCCGTGTATTACGCGGCGCCGGAAGACGCCGGCCCTCTGACCGCGATGGGGATCCCCTCCACCTTCATCCTGAGCCCCGATCGGACTCTGATCGATCGTTACGTGGGGTACTCGCCCGACGTCGAAGAGCGGTGGAAGAAGCTTTTGGACAGGAGTCTGAAGGCGCGCAAGTAAACCCGGCCCGCCGGCGCGCGTCTCCTCTTCCCTGGGGAGGTCGAATCATGAAGTCCCGCGTTCCGATCCTCGTCCTCGCGATCCTGCTCGCCGCCGCATCCGCCAGCGCCCAGTATCGGGGCGGCACGTTCGAGCTCAATCCCTTCGCCGGATACCTGTTCGGCGGCAACTTCGGCCGCTTCGACGATTTCGACTTCCACCGCTCCCGCGTGGAGGTCGACGATCACGCCATCTACGGAGGGCGCGTGGGCTACAACTTCACGGGCCTGTTGGAGCTGGAGCTCGAGTACGCGCAGAGCGACACCCACTTGACCCTGAACGCGCGGGACGGCTTCGTGCCCGATCAGCGGATCGGCGACTTGCGGTTCGAGTACTTCCTGGCGTACATGACGCTCAACTTCGGCCATGGGAGGCTGGTGCCTTACTTCACCGTCGGCAGCGGCGGCGCCAATCTGGTTCCCTCCATCGCTGGCAGCCGATCGACCTCCGAGGTCCGCTACACGGCGGCGATGGGCGGAGGCATCAAGTTCTTCTTCAACCCCCACTTCGCGCTCCGGTTCGATGGGCGGGGCTACTCCACGTACATCAACGACTCGCACTCGGTCTGCGGCCCCACGTTCTGCACCGGCAACACCTGGGTCACCAACGCCGTCGCCAACGGCGGCTTCATCGTCGCGTTCTAGGTCTGGGCGCGCCGCACGCGGATTTGGCGCCGCTCGTCCGGCTCCGCCCTTAATTCCACCTCGACGGTCGGGGGCAGGAGCGCCCGGATCGCCTTCCCGGGCCACTCCACGCAGACTGGCGCGCCCGCGACGGAACCCGGCAAGCCGAGCACCGCGAGCTCGCGGAGATCGTCGGAGAGACGGTAGAGGTCGAGGTGGCGCAGGACCACGGCTCCCCCGCGGCCGCCGTATTCGTGGAGCAGCGCGAAGGTGGGCGAGGCGACCTCACGCTCGCGCGCGCCGAGACCCCGGGCGATTCCCCGCACGAGGGCCGTCTTTCCGGAGCCGAGATCGCCCGTGAGATAGACGACGTCGTCTCCCGCGAGCGTGCGTGCGAGAGACTCCCCGAACGCCTCGGTCTCCGTCTCCGAGGTGCTGAGCGTTTCGGCGGTGCTCATTCCCCGGACGCGGGCTCGCGGCGCAGGTCCCGGCGCGCGACCGGGATCGCGTCGGCGAGCTGTCGAGCCAGCAGACCCGCATCTCCCAACGTCGCTTCGAGCGCTTCGCCGGCGGAGCCGTGGAGCCAGGCGCCGGCCGCCGCCGCCTCGGCGGCCGCGAGGCCTCCCGCGAGGAGAGCTCCGATGAGACCCGAGAGCACGTCGCCCGATCCGGCCGCGGCCAGCAGGGGCGTCCCGGTCGGATTGGCAGTGATTCTGCCGGTTCGATCGGCAACCAGGGTTCGCGCTCCTTTCAACAGCGCCACGGCTCCGCTGGCGCGCGCCAGTGTTCGTGCGGCGCCGAACCGGTCCGCCTGGACCTCGCGGGCGGTCTCTCCGAGCAGGCGGCCGGCCTCGCCGGGGTGGGGCGTGAGCACGAGCGGGCCGCGGTGGCGGCGGAAGAACCCGGGCCGTCCCGCGAATGCGTTCAAGCCGTCGGCGTCGACGAGCATCGGCAGCCGCGTCGTGGGCAGGAGCGCCTCGAGAAATGCGACCGCCTCCGCAGAGACGCCCAGGCCCGGGCCCACGACCGCGGCGTCGAATCGCGAGAGCGCCCGCCGGAGAGGTCCGACGGCGCTCGCCGCGACCGCGCCTCCGGCCTCGGGGAGCGCCTCGGTCATCGCTTCCGGCAGCGCGGCGACCACGAGAGGCGCGAGGGACTCGGCGCAAAAGACCGTCACGAGGCCGGCGCCACCGCGCAGGGCGCCGCACGCCGCGAGGATCGCGGCTCCGGGCTTGCCGCGGGACCCGGCGATGATCGCGAGACGCCCGAAGTCGCCTTTGTTGGACTCGATCCGCCGGGCCGGCAGGAGCGCGCGCACGTCCTGCGCCTCCGTCAGAAACTCCCGGAGCCCGCGGGTCTCCAGGATCCGGCGGGGAATGCCGATGTCTGCGACGACGAGGCGGCCGCAGTAGCCGCTCGCGGGCGGCAGCAGGTGGCAGGGTTTGGGCGCGGCGAACGCGACCGTCCGCTCCGCCCGCACGGCCGGCCCCGGGACCGCGCCCCTGTCCGACGACAGCCCGGAGGGCACGTCGGCGGCGATCACGGCCTTGCCCGAGGCGTTGATCCGGAGGACCGCGCGCCGCGCGGCGCCCGACAGCGCCCTCGAGAGCCCGGTTCCAAAGAGCGCGTCCACGACCCCGTCGCACTCCTCGAG
>JBASRI010000291.1:0-2648 GCA_049273755.1 Thermoanaerobaculia bacterium | reverse complement strand
CGGAGGGGCAGGCCACGTCCGCGAAAACGCCCGTGCACACAGGCGGCGTGTATGCGCTCCCGTGCTCGGCCTTCAGGAGGAAGACGGCCATCTGCGCGCGCGTGACTGAAGCGTTGGGGCAGTAGTTGCCGCCGCCGCAGCCGGCCGTCACGCCGTGGCGCGCGACCGTGTTGACGAAGTCGTGGAACGGGTGGGCCGGCGGCACGTCCAGGAAGTCGGCCGAGATGAGCTTGGAGGCCTCCGGCGCGGAACAGCCGGGAATCGAGTCGACCACCGACAGCTTCATCGTGGTCCCGGGGGCTCCGGACGTGAAGGTGATCGCGTTGGTGCCCTGGCCCGCCGTGATGGTTCCTCCACTCAGCGTCCACGTGTCGGTATGTCCGGGCCCGGAATCCGAGGAGGCGGTCAGCCCGTCGGTCGACGGCGGCATGGAGACCGGCGCCGTGATCGTCGGCGCCGCGAAGGGACAGTTCACCACGGTCGTTTGGACCAGCGCGGAGTTGTTGCTCGAAACGGGGTCGGGCCGCGTCCCGGTAACCGCTGAGTTGCTCGTGAGCGTGCCGGCGACCGTGGGCGTTCCGACGATCGAAATGGTCGCGGAGGCGCCGTTTGCAAGCTGCCCCAGGTCGCACTGGACGCCGTGCGTCAGAAGTGTGCACGAGCCCTGGCTCGGCGTGGCCGAGTCGACGCTGGCGCTGAGCGTGAGACCCTCCGAGGCATGCACGCCGAGGGCAGGGCCGGGCCCGAAGTTGGTCACCGTCAGGGTGTACGTGACGGGCGTGCCGGGGACCGTCGGGTCCGGCGCGTCCGTCTGTGCGATCGCGAGGTCCGCGTTGAACGCCGCCAGCGCATCGGCGCGGCCCCAGCCGAAGGTGTTGTTGGGGATCTGGCTGCCCGGCACTCCGCCGCAGGACTCGCTCGTCGTGCGCGGGACGGCAGAGGCGGTCAGGATCGGCTCGATCGCGTCCGGGTTGCCGATCAGCGAGGGACTACCGGAAAGCACCAGGGCGGTGACTCCGACGACGTGGGGCCCCGCCATGCTGGTCCCGCTGAAGGTCGCATATCCGCCGCCCGGAATGCTGGATCGGACGTTGACGCCCGGCGCGGAGATGTCGGGTTTGAGTCGGCCGCTGCCGTCCACCGTGACCGGGCCGCGGCTGGAGAAGTCCGCAATCGCCTCGCTGATGTCGGTCGCGCCCACGGAGAACGAGGCACCGTAGATCGCCGGCGGATCCTGGACGGTCGAGCAACTGCTCCCAGCGTTCCCCGCCGAGACGACGACCTCGATGCCGGCTGCGCGTGTGTTCTCGACGACCGTTTTAAGGACCAGTGGGTCCGTGCATCCCTCGCTTGGCGGGCACCCCCAGGAGTTGTTGATGACGTGCGGAGCCTTGGTCGCGTCGGGGTTCTGCCCGGCGAGGTCCGTCGGCGCGATGAACCACTGGAAGCACTCGGAGTACGTCGTCGGAGTGCCGACGCCCTGATCCATGTTGCGGCAGCCGATCCATTTCGCTCCCGTCGCGATGCCGATCTGGTTCGCGGCCGAGGCGCCCACCATCGTACCCATGGTGTGCGTGCCGTGGGAGTTGTCGTCGCAGGGCTCCTGGGAATCCGCGCCGCACACGCCGCCCCCGGAATGGATCGAATCGTGCCAGTTGTAGTTGTGGTCGGCGGAGGACCCGTTCCACCCGCGGTACTTGTTCTTGAGCGCGGGGTGAGTCCAGTCGTAGCCGGTGTCCTGGCCGCCCACGACGACGCCCTGCCCCGTGTAGCCGAGCGCCCAGACCTCCGGCGCGTGCACCCTGGCCACGCCCCACTCGACCGTGTCGGGGGCCGCCGGTGTGTCCGGAGCGGGCTGCTGCGCGACCGGCCCGTGGAAGAGGACTCTCGGATTCGCGTAGATGTGGAAGACGTCCTCGCGGGAAGCGAGCTCCTCGACGAGACCCTGGCCGCCGCGCACCCAGATCATGTTGGCGACCCAGAACGCGCGGTGCTCCGCGCCTCGAGCCTCGAGGAAGGCGAGCAGAGGCTGCTGCGTCGTCTCGGCGGTCGCACGCAGCGCGTCCACGACGAAGGCTCCCTTTTCCGGCCTACCGGCGATCGCGCGGGCGCCGCGCAGGTCCGCCTGCGCCGGGAGCATGACGAGGAATTCCGTCTCGCCCCGCGCGGCCGTGCTCAGGACCCAGGGGTCGACCTTCTGACGGAAGTCTTCGGCGAGAGCGAGAGCAGCCGCGGCAGCGAAGGCCAGCGCGACAGCGGCAAGCGTCTTCGGAAAGCGCAAGGAACGCATGGGATGTGTTCTCCTTACCGTTCGAATCGCGGGATTATGACTCAATTCAGCGGCGCTAAAGCCCGCCCCGCCCACCGAGCCGCCCACCGACCCGGCCACCAAAGGCAGACCCCCGGCAGTAGGGAGTCGTCCACCGAAGCTCGGACCCCCGGCAGTAGACAACGCCGGGCGCAGCCCGGCGGTAACCCACGCCGTGCGGAGCACGGCGTTATCGGGTCGGGGTGAGGGGATCAAATCAGCTTGACCACCTTATCCACCAGGCCCTCGTCCCCCAGGACGACGGAGAGCCGAGTACTCCCTGCCATATCGCCAGAGTAGCCGCGAGCGGCCAGATCCAGAAGTCCGTAGTCTTCATGGC
>JBASRI010000030.1:0-4982 GCA_049273755.1 Thermoanaerobaculia bacterium | reverse complement strand
GATCGCGGCCCCCTCGGACTCCCGCATCGAGAGCATGGCCTGAACCGCCTCTCCCGCCAGCGCCTCGAGGGCGCCGACTTCCTCGGCGGAAAACGAGTCCGTCGGCGCCTCGACGGTCACGAGCTGCGGCACGGCCAGCACGTCGCGAGGAGTCAGCCTGCCCTCGATCGGGAACTTCTCGGACAGAGCGGCCAGGCGGGCGAGCAGCGCCCGAAGCAATCCCTCATCCACCGTGACTTCCGCCTCGGCCGGCGACGTGCGCTTGAGACGCAAGACCACTTCGACTTTCCCGCGGTGCAGGTGCTTTCCGAAGACGCGGCGCAACGCCGGCTCCAGGGCCGCCTCGGTGTCGCGCGTCTTGACCGTCAGGTCCAGGTAGCGGCTGTTGACGCTGCGGGCGACGATCTCCGCGGACCAGTCCCGGCCCACCGGCCCGCGGGCGCGGCCGAACCCCGTCATGCTGCGCACCCTCACGGCGCCGCCGGAGACAGCGCGGTCTCGCTCTCGGCGAAGAATTGCATTTCGTGGAGCCTGCGATAGAGGCCAGGGCGAGTCAAGAGCGCGGCATGGCTGCCTTCCTCGACGATCCGCCCGTGGTCGAGCACCAGGATCCGGTCGGCGCGCCGAACCGTGGAGAGGCGGTGCGCGATGACGAGCGTCGTTCGCCCCTTCATGAGGTTGCCGAGCGCACGCCCGATCACGGCCTCCGATTCGGTGTCGAGCTGCGAGGTGGCCTCGTCGAGAATCAGGATCGGCGCGTCCTTGTAGATCGCGCGAGCGATCGCCAGGCGCTGCCGCTGGCCTCCCGAGAGCCGCGAGGCTCCCTCCCCCACCGGCGTCTCGTATCCGCGGGGCAGCCGCTCGATGAACTCGTCGGCGCAGGCTGCCCGCGCCGCCGCGCGCACGCGCTCGGGGTCCGGCGCCTTCTCGCCGTAGGCGATGTTTGCGGTCACCGTCGTGTCGAAGAGAATCGTTTCCTGAGTCACCAGCCCGATCTGTCGGCGCAGCGACCTGAGCGTCACGTCGCGCAGGTCCGCGCCGTCGAACGTGATCCGTCCGGCCGTGGGGTCGTAGAGCCGGGGCAGGAGGTTCACCAGCGTCGTCTTTCCCGCGCCCGAAGGCCCGACGAGGGCCACGGTCTCGCCGCGCCGCAGGACGATGTCCACGCCGCGCAGGACCGGCTCCCTTCCGTACGAGAAGGAGACGCCCTCGTACGCCAGGGCCGAGGAGAACGAGGGAAGTTCGCCGGCGCCCGGCTTCTCGACGATCTCGTTCTCGGCATCGATGACATCGAAGAGGCGGACGGCCGAGGCCAGAGCCACCTGGAGCACGATGTTCGTCCGCGTGACGTCCTTCAGCGGCTTGTAGAGCATCATGATCGCGGCCAGAAACGAGAGGAGGCCGCCGACCGTCATCTGCCCGGCCCGGATCTGGCCGGCGGCGTAGATGAAGACGAGTGCGAGGCCCACTCCGGTCAAGATCTCCATCAGCGGCGGGTTCATGGCCTGGAGACGGATGGACTGGCGGCTGGCCCCGAAGTAGCGGCGGTTCGCCTGGCCGAAGCGGTCGGCCTCGAAGTCCTCCATCGCGTAGGTCTTGATCAACCGGTGGCCGCGGAGCGTCTCCCCGAGGATCGCGCCCATCTCGCCGATGCGTTCGCGCGCCGACAGGCCGGTGCGGCGGAGCTTGCGAAAGTTGCCGACGATCGGCACGATCAGCAGGGGCACCACGACGAGGACGGCCAGGGCCAGGCGGAAGTTGAGCGAGAAGACGTAGAGCAGGACGAACGCCATCGTCAGGAGTCCCTGGACGAAGTCGGCCAGCCGCGACCCGAACGCGGCCTGAATCTGCTCCGCGTCGGAGAGCAGGCGCGTCATCAGGTCACCCGAGGATCGCTCGGTTGAGTACCGCGTGGACTGGTCCAGGAGCGAGCGGTAGGCATCTTCCCGCACGTCCCGGACCATGGCGAGGCCGATCGAGTTCAAGGCGAACTCCGAGACGTAGGCAAAGACGTTCTTGACGACGAGGGCCGCGAACAGCAGCAGGGGTACCGCGTAGCGGGGATCGAGGCCGGCCGCGGCCGCCGCCTGGCGCGTGGCGGTATAGGCCGTTTCGAGCCAGCGCAGCAGCGGCGCCATGCGCTCCGAGCCCGAGGCTGCCGCGACGCCGGGCAGCGCGCTCGAAGCGCCCGCGCCCAAGACGTCGTCGATGACCTTCTTCAGCAGGAAGAGCAGCGCCACGGTGGCCGCGGCTACGACGGCCATGGCCCCCAGGGCCAGCAGCGCCCGCACCCGATAGCGGGCGAAGTAGCCGAGCAGGCGCGGTAGGGTCTTCACAGGACCAGCCGGTAGGCGTCGCTCGTCAGACGCTGCGGCTCCAGCGCCGAGAGAACGGCATCCGCGGCGCGCGCGCTGGCGCCGGGCGGGCCCAGCTCCCTCGACACGCGAGCGAGTGCCGCCTTCATCGTCTCGAGACGCAAGGGCGAAGAGAGGAGCGCCTCCCCCTCCTGCTCGAGCCGCTCGACCGTGAGCGCCCCCTGGATCAGCTCCGGGACGACCTCGTCGGCCGCGACGATATTGACGAGGGAGATCCACCGCAGCTTCACCAACGACTTCGCGATCCCATGGCTCAAGAGAGACGTCCGGTAGACCACGACCATGGGCGCGCCGCAGAGCGCCGCCTCGAGAGTGGCCGTCCCCGAGCAGACGAAGGCCAGGTCCGCCGAGGCCAGCACCGGATGGAGGCCCGAAGAAACGAGGCGGAAGCCGCGCTCGGCGGCGCCCGCGAAGAGCGCATCAGGCAGCCCGGGGGCGCGTACGGCGACCACCTCGAGATCCATGCGGCGGGCCAGACGCGCCGCGGCTTCGGACAGAATGGCCCAGTGCCGCTCGAGCTCCGCGCTGCGGCTGCCCGGCAGCAGCACGAGGCGCCGGCGGACTTTCGGGGGCAGGGGCGAGGCCGCGGCCAGCCCTTCGCGGACGTCCTCGACCAGGGGGTGCCCGGCGCAGACGGCGTCGGCGCCCAGCCTCCGGTAGATCTCGGCCTCGAACGGGAAGAGCGTGATGATCCGCCGCGCGCGCTTCGCGATCCGCCGGGCGCGCCAGCGCCGCCACGCCCAGACTTGCGGGCTGACGTAGTAGATGAGGGGGACGCCGTCTCGCCGGAGACGGCGCGACAACAACCCGTGAAAGTCGGGGAAGTCGATCAGGACCGCCGCCTCCGGCCGGCGCCGCCACGCCTCCGCGTGGAGCGACCCGAGGGCACGCCGCAGCTGCGGCAGTTTCTCGAGCACCTCCGAGATGCCCACGACCGAGAGGCTTTCCGACCGGACGATGCGATCCAGCCCGGCCTTCTCCAGCCTCGTCCCGCCCATTCCGAAGGCGGACAGGTCCGGCCGGACGGCCCGCAAGGCCGAGAGGAGCCGAGCGCCGTGCAGGTCGCCGGACGCCTCGCCCGCGGAGATCAGAAGATTCAAGACGAGAAGATTAAAGCATGGACGGAGGGCTCACGACGGAAAGGGATACATCAGCCACGCCACCGCGAGCCCGCCGAGGACCAGCGACGCCATCAGCGTGCCGAAGAGCTTCCAGCGCTCGCGCCGCTCGCGCCTCCAGAGCAGCGCGAAGAAGGCCGACACCAGAAACGCGTACAGGGTCATGATCAGGAAGTGGTCCACCGGAAAGAGCGCGATCACGGCTTCCTTCCCGAGGCGATGTCCCAGGCATCGAGCACCAGGAGCAGGTTCATGAGTCCCGCCGTCAGCAGGAAGGCGCAGCCGTACTCGTAGGTCGGCGAGAGGATCGTCCCGCCAGGGTTGTCCGATAGCAGCCGCGCGGCGACGTTGAGCAGTCCCGCTCCGTAGACCGCGAAGGTGGCCAGGATCGTCAGGGGCTGGCCCGGTTCGACCGAGTAGAGCCGGCCCTGAAAAGAGACGCCGGCCAGAAAGGTGGCCGTGACGATCGCCGCGAAGGCGATCGCCTCCTTGCGGCGGCCGAGATAGAAGTGACCCAGTCCTGGGAAGAGCCAGGCCAGCGCCGCCGCGGCGACGGGCGGACGTGAGACGCCGACGGCCGCGGCCTCGGTGCTCACGCGGCCTCCTTCGCGAAAAGCGTCGCCAGCCGCCGGCGGGTGGTCTCGAGATCCTCGGGCACGACGCGGACGTCGGCGGCGACCGTCATGAAGTTGGTGTCCCCCGCCCAGCGGGGCACGACGTGCACGTGGTAGTGCCCGACGACGCCCGCTCCGGCCGCCGATCCGAAGTTGATCCCGACGTTCAACCCGTCGGTCCGGTAGCCGGAAACCAGGATCTTCTCGGCCCGGGCCACCGTCGCGATGAGCTCGGAGAGCGTCTCGGCGCTCGAGTCCGAGAGCCAGGCCTCATGGGCGTACGGGGCGACCATGACGTGCCCGTTGGTGTAGGGATACCGATTGAGCACCACGAACACCCGCTTTCCGCGAAAGACGACGAGAGACGCCGCGTCGTCGCGCGAGGCCGCCGCGTCGCAGAAGATGCAACCGCCGGGCTTCTCCGACACGAGGTACTCGTAGCGCCAGGGGGTGAACAGAACGTCCGGCATTACCGGTTGATCAGTTCCTTCAGCTCCTTGCCCGGCTTGAAATAGGGGATCTTCTTGGCGGGCACGGAGACCTTCACGCCCGTCTTGGGATTCCGCCCCATGCGGGCTCCCCGCTCCCGCAGGCGGAAGGAGCCGAAGCCCCGCAGCTCGATCTTCTGGCCCTCTTTCAGCGAGCGCACGATGGCCTCGAAGACCGTGTCCACGATCGCCTCGGCCTGCTTCTTAGTCACGTCGGTCGCGACCGCCACGCGCTCGATCAGTTCGGCCTTCGTCATGCCGTTCCACTCCTGGCGAGCCGACGCGGCGCGCCCGCTTGAGAGGACGATCCGCTATTCCTGCGCGGCCTCGTCCGCCTTCTTCCGGGTCCGCTTCTTCTTGGGCGCCGCCTCGGGCTCGGCCGGGGCC
>JBASRI010000437.1:0-3592 GCA_049273755.1 Thermoanaerobaculia bacterium | reverse complement strand
TCCCTTTCGAGTCCGGGTCTTAAAGGGATCCCTCGTCGCTGCGCTCCTCGGGGATGACAACCAGGCCGCGCTCGCTAGGGCACGACGTCTCAGCGGGCGTTGACTTCTTCGGCCGCGCGGTGGCCGGAAAGGATCGCGCCCTGGATCCAGCCGGGATACGGCGAGACGTGCTCGCCGGCGAAGTGGATGCGGCCCTCGGGCCGCGCCATGACCGCGGGCCAGCCGCCGGACAGCTGTCCCGGGCGGTAGAGCGTGTAGGCGCCGCGCGCCCAGGGATCTTCGTCCCAGCAGCGGGCCACGCCTCCTTCGTAGTGCTCGGAGAGGCCGGGCTGCGTCTTCTCGATCGCGTCGAGCGCGAAACGCACGCGGCCTTCCGCATCCGTGCGGCAGACCTCCCGCGCGAGGTCCTCGTAGACGTAGGCCTGCAGGATCCCGCGCCGTCCCGGTTGGTCCCAGGTCGGGCTCCAGATCTCCATGGGGGCGTCCACGGACGCGAAGCCGTTCTCGCCGCGGTCCTGCCAGTAGCGGCGGCGCGTCTGGAGCTCGACGCGCAGGACCGAGCCCGAGGAGAGCGTGGCGATCATTCTGCGCTTGTCGTCCGGCCACGCCGGCGCGACGTCGATCCCGCGGAGCACCGTGAAAGGGATCGCGCAGACGGCGAGCTCGCCGCGGACCGTCTCCCTGAGGCCGCTCGCCGGCGATACGACGGCCTCGACGCCGTCGGCGTCCTGCCGGATCGCGACGACCGGGCAGCCGTAGCGGATCTTCTCCGAGAGCCGCCTGGCGAGGGCGAGCGGGAGCTGGTCGTTGCCGCCGCGGATCTTCGACAGCGTCTTGGTGTGGTGATGGGTGGCGTCGCGCAGGCTGTCGAGCGCACTCGTAGCCTCGAAGCCGAGCGCGAGGTACCGGGCGGCATCCGGCGACGCTCCGCTCTTTCGGAGATACTCGCCGAACGTCAGCCGGTCGAGTGCGCGGAGCTCGCCCGGCGGCCACGCCGGCGTCTCGATGTCGCCGACCCGGGATAGCGCCCGCCCGACGTACTTCTCGTCCATGCCGGCGAAGCCGAGCCGACGCTCCTCGTCGCTCAAGGCCAGCGGGACCTGGCTCATGTCGAGGTCCTCGAGGCGAGCGTAGGGGAGGCGCCGGCCGCCGAAGCACGCCACCGACCGGCCCTCGCTCGGGTAGAAGGGCTCGAGCGCGAGGCCGAAGAGGCTCACGTAGTGCAGCGTCAGGTCGTGCGTCTCCGGAATCCGGCCGGCGCCCGCCTCGGCGTAGAGACCGTCGGAGAAGGGCTCGCGAAGCGTCAGGACGCGGCCGCCCGGACGGCGTTGCGCCTCGAGCACCGTCACATCATGCCCGGCCTCGGTTAGGCGCCAGGCGGCGGAGAGACCCCCCAGTCCCGCGCCCAGGACGAGAACCCGCTTCGCGGGTCCCCGCCGAATGAGCCGCTGGAAGTCGCGGGGAGCCAGGGCGTCGAGCCGCGGAGTCCACAGCGCCCCTACCGCCAGGGCGGAGAGCCGCAGGAACTCGCGCCGGTCCAGCGTGCCCATCGGTTCCTAGAATCGCAGGGACAGGCAACTCAAGCCGCCGTCCATCTTTCGAAACTCGGACATCGCGAGGGAAACGGTGCGGTGGCCGAGGTCCCGGACGGCCCCGGCGAGCTTCGGGAATCCCTCGGCCACCAGGACCGCGTCGTTGACGAGGACGAGATTCGCGGCATAGTCCTCTTCCGGCGAAAGGCGCAGGAGCTCCCACCCTCGAAACGCCGGCACTCCGGCGAGCGCGCCGATGACCGCGAGCCGCCGTCCGCCGAGCCACGCCACGCCGCTCTTCAAGTGCAGGATTCCGGGCACGCCGCGGATGTCCACGACGGAGGAGGTGTAGCCGCCGGCCGCGAGGAGCCGCGCAAGCTGGCGCGCCCCCTCCTCGTTCGTGCGCGCCGAGACGCCCAGGAAGTAGTGATTCCCGGCCTCGCAGATGTCGCCGCCGTCGAGCGTCCCCGGAGCCTCGATCCGGGAAAAGGATGGGTAGAACGGGGAAAGCGCCTTGGCGATCGCCGCGACCTCGCCCTCGCGGGAGGGGGCGCCCGGCCGGGTCAGGATGGCGGCGCCGCGCGGCGTCAGGACGGCCGCATCCTCCACGAACGTCGCGTCGGGATGCGCGAGGTCCGCGGGCAACCGCGTGAGCGCCAGGCCCAGCCCCTCGAGGGCGCGGCAGTACGCCGCGTGCTGAACGAGCGTCGCTTCGAAGTCCGGGACCCCGAGGTCCACGGTCGTCAGGCCGTCGGCGAAGTTCTGTCCGGGAGGGCGGACGAGCGCTCGGCGAAACATGGTCTGGCCCTCAGACGTTGAACTTGAAAAGAATGACGTCTCCGTCCTGCACGACGTATTCCTTGCCCTCCTGGCGAAGGAGCCCCTTCTCGCGCGCTGCGGCCATGGACCCCGCGGCCACGAGGTCGGTGTAGGACACGGTCTCGGCCTTGATGAACCCGCGCTCGAAGTCCGTGTGGATGACCCCGGCGGCCTGCGGAGCCGTGTCCCCGGCGTGGATCGTCCAGGCGCGCGCCTCCTTCTCGCCGGCCGTCAGGTAAGTCCGGAGGCCCAGCAGGTGATACGCCCCGCGGATCAGATTCGAGACGCCGGAGTCGGCCACGCCCAGGTGCTCGAGGTACTCGCGGGCCTCGGCGTCGGGCAAGTCGGCCAGCTCCGCCTCGATCGCGGCCGAGACCACAACCGCTTCGGTGCCCACGTGCGTCTGTGCGTAGTGCTTCACCGCGGCCACGTCCGGTGAGGAGGCCTCGGCCGTGGCCAGCTCGCTTTCGGCCACGTTGCAGGCGAAGAGCATGGGCTTGGCAGTCAGAAGGAAGAGCCGCCGGGCGATTGCGCTCTCCTCGGGCGAAAGCGGCAACGTCAGCGCCCGCTTGCCCTGGTTCAGGTGCGCGAGGAGTTTCTCGGCGACCGCGAGCCCTTCCTTCGCGTCCTTGTCGCCGCCGCGGGCGCCCTTTTCGAACTTCTCCTTCGCCCGGCCGACAGTCTCGAGGTCGGCCAGCACCAGCTCCGTCTTGATCGTCTCGATGTCGGCCACCGGGTCGAGCGCCGCGGCCACGTGCACGATGTCGCGGTCCTCGAAGCAGCGCACGACCTCGACGATCGCATCTACCTCCCGGATGTGCTGGAGGAACTTGTTACCGAGCCCCTCCCCCTGCGAGGCGCCCTTGACGAGGCCCGCGATGTCCACGAACTCGATCGTCGCCGGCACGATGCGCTCGGAGCTCGCGATCCTCGCCAGGGGCTCCAGACGCGCGTCCGGCACGGTCACGACGCCGACGTTGGGCTCGATCGTGCAGAAGGGATAGTTCGCCGCCTCGGCCTTGCGGGTGCGGGTCAGGGCGTTGAAGAGGGTGGACTTGCCGACGTTGGGCAGGCCCACGATTCCGGCGCGAAGCATCGGGCGGCGAATATATAACCGTCGCGAGCGCTTCCTCGGGACCTGCGCCCTCCGGGCGCACCGGCGAACGACTCGCCCAAAGGGGCTCGATCGTTCGCCTGGTCCCTCGCTGCGCGCTCGCTCCCGCGGCGCGAACCTCCTCCCT
>JBASRI010000422.1:0-1886 GCA_049273755.1 Thermoanaerobaculia bacterium | reverse complement strand
GCCGAAAACGGCCGCCACGCTCCCGATGCGGCCGGACACCGTCCACGGAGCTCCGATCCGAAGGCCGCGCAGGAGCCCGGCCCGGTACATGTCCCCCACTCCCGTCGGGTCCACGGCCTCTCCTTCGACTTTCGCGGCCGGGATCTGATATGCGACCCGCCCGCCGGACCCGTCGGACGCGTGAATCGTCGAGCCGTCGGAACCGTGGGTGACGATCAGGACGGGAACGCGGGCCTCCATCTGCTGGCGTGAGAGACCGGTCTTGTGCGCCAGGATCCCGAACTCGTAGTCGTTGACGATCAGGATGGCGGCTCCCCGAAACCCCTCGGCCATCTCCTGGCCCGACAGGCGCGTGACCTGCTGGCTCGGGTCGTAGAGGAAGGGGATCCCGAGCCTCCGGCAGTCCGACGCGTAGGCCGCCATCGCGGGCGGGTCGTTGGGAGAGATGACGACGAAGGCGATCGAAGCCGGGTCGACCGAGGAGAGCGGAAGTTCTCTCGCACGCGCCATCGCTCCCGTGTAGAACGAGGCGACCTGGTTCTGGTCCTGGTCCGTCGAGACGAAGAAGGACGCCGTGAAGAGGTCGGGCTCCAGCCGCAGACCCGAGACGTCGACGCCTTCCCCTGCCAGCCGGTTCTTGTATTCCTCGGCGTCCTGCCCGGCGGTCGCCAGAAGCGCCGGCCGCTCTCCGAGCAGCGTGAGCCCGTACGCGATGTTGGGGCCGCAGCCGCCCTGGACCTTCCGCATCTCGTCCACGAGGAAGGACACCGAGAGCCGCGCCATGCGGTCGGGGATCAGGTGCTCCGTGAACTTCCCCGGAAACGTCATGAGGTAGTCGAACGCCACCGACCCGGTCACGACGATGCGCCCCGAGGCGGAAACCGGCCTCCGGAGCCCGGAAGCCGATTCGGCGCTCGTTTTCTTGGGCTTCCGGCTGCCCGCTCCCCGCTCTCGTCTCACAGATACCTCCCGAGGATCGGCCGCAGCCGCTCCTTCGCGGCAGCCGGGATCGCGTCGCGGTCGGTGATCAGGCCGAAGCGCATCGCGTCGCGGCAACCGCACGCGCGAGCGGGATCCACCCGCGTGACGGCCTCGGCCAGGGAGCGCCGCGCCGCGGCGGCGTTCTCCCGCAGAATCGCGAGGATGGTCTCGACCGAGACGTCCTCGGTCGACTCCCTCCAGCAATCGTAGTCGGTCACCAGGGCGAGGCTCGCGTAGCAGATCTCGGCCTCGCGGCAGAGCCTGGCCTCGGTCAGGTTGGTCATGCCGATGACGTCCGCGCCCCACGAGCGATAGAGGTGCGACTCGGCGCGCGTCGAGAATTGCGGGCCCTCCATGCACACGTAGGTTCCTCCGCGGTGGACCTCCAGACCTCCGCGCCGGGCGCCCTCCTCGAGGCTGATCGAGAGCGCCGGGCAGACCGGATCGGCGAGCCCCGCGTGGCCGACGATGCCGCCGCCGAAAAATGTGTCCGCGCGATGACGAGTCCGGTCGATGAACTGGTCGGGGATGACGGCCTTGCGGGGAGCGTGCTCCTCGCGCAGGCTTCCGCAGGCCGAGGCGGAGAGCAGCGCGTCGCAGCCCAGCACCTTGAAGCCGCACACGTTGGCCCGGTAGTTGATGTCGGTCGGCCCGATCCGGTGCCCGCGCCCGTGGCGCGAGAGAAAGGCCACGGGGACCCCCTGAAGCGTCCCGCAGAAGTAGGCGTCGCTGGGCCGCCCGAACGGCGTCTCGACCCGCTCCTCCGCCAGGCCCTCGATCGCCGAGAGGTCGTAGACACCGCTGCCACCGATCAGGCCCACCCGCGCGCGCCCGCTCACGGGCCGCCCTCGCCGGCGCGCGCCCGATGCTCCGCGATGGCCTCACGCACCCGCTCGGCCAGCACC
>JBASRI010000421.1:0-16852 GCA_049273755.1 Thermoanaerobaculia bacterium | reverse complement strand
GTGTGCGACGAGCCGGTCTCGGCGCTGGACGTCTCGATCGCGGCCCAGATCGTCAACCTGCTGCTCGATCTGCGCGAGCGGGCGGGCCTCTCGTACCTCTTCATCTCCCACGACATCGCCGTGGTGTCCCGGATCGCCGACCGGATCGCGGTCTTCTATCTCGGCAGAATCGTCGAGGAGGGACCCGCGAGAGCGGTCATCGAGAACCCCCTGCATCCCTATACGGCGGCGCTCGTTGCGGCCGTGCCGGACCCGGATCCGGGCTCGCCTCGGCGGGCGGTGGCGCTCCCGGGCGAGCCTCCCTCGCCGGAGCAGCCGCCCTCGGGCTGTCCCTTTCACCCGCGCTGCCCGATCGTCCGCGAGCGTTGCCGGCAGGAGCGGCCGTTGCTTTTGGAGGGATCCCCGGGACGGAGTGTGGCGTGTTTTTTCCCCGGCGAAATGCCGTGATATGAACATTTAACCGAAACATTCGTCCCGTCGATGCGTAGAGTGGGGTGACAAAGGAGTCGCGGAAATGAAGAGCTTGTCCCGGTCCCGGAAGACCCGTGCTGCCCTGGCTACCTGTCTTCTCGTCCTCGTCGCGCGAGTCGCCGCCGCCCAGTCGGGCACGGTGATCTCCGCGAAGCCCGGCCAGCGCACGGCGCTGCCGATGCCGGCGGCCGAGGCGGACGGCATCCACATCTCCCTCGAGCGGGCCGTCGCGATCGCACTGGCCGCAAACCAGGATTTGAACGTCACCGTCAACGCCGCCGAGGCCTCGCAGTTCTTCCTCTTCCAGAACATGGGGATCTACGATCCGCTGACGTCCGCGTCCCTCTCTCGGGCCCATCAGGACTTGCCGGCGAGCTCGCAGCTCAGCGGTGCCAAGGTGCAGACCGCGGACACCGTCGACGGCAACGCTCAGATCACGCAGCTCACGCCGTTGGGCGGCCACTTTACGCTGGGTTTCGCCGTCAATCGAACCAATACGAACTCGACATTCTCGACGGTCAATCCTTCCTACACTGCAGGGCTCACGCTGAGCGGTTCGCAGCCCCTTCTCCGGAACTTTGGGAAGCTTGCGACCAACATCTTGATCGATACGGCGCGCAACACCCGCGACGCGGACTACCAGACCTTCGTCCGGAGCGTCCAGACCATGATCGACGCCGTCGAACAGGCCTACTGGGACCTCGTCTACGCGCGCGCGAATCTCGTGGTCAAGCGCGAGGCCAAGGGCATCGCAACGGAGCTCAACCGCATCACCAAGATCAAGATCGACGTCGGCTCCCTGGCTCCGATCGACATCGTCCAGACCGAGGTCGGCATCGCCACGGCTGAGCAGGACATCATCACTGCGGAGGCCGCCGTCGGTCTGGCGGAGGACCAGCTGCGCCGGCTCTTGAACTTCGAGGCGACCGCGGGTGGCCGAACGACGATCGTCCCGACCGACGAGATCCGCTCGGAGAGAGAGACCTACGACGTCGACCTCGGCATGAAGTCGGCCCTGGAGCGGCGTCCTGAAATCCTGGCTCAGAATCTCCAGGTCGCCTCGCAGGAGCTGCGCTACCAGTATTGGAGCAACCAGGTCTTGCCGCAGCTGGACCTGGTTGGCGGCTATGGCCGGAGCGGGCTCGGCGGCACGGCTCTGATTCGGGATCCGAACACGGGTCAGGTCATCACGGAGATTCAGGGCGGTCTCAACGATGCGCTCAGTGACGTCTTCGGAAAGAACTTCAAGAACTGGAGAGTCGGTCTCGTGTTCTCTTATCCCATCCTGAATCGCTCGGCCCGGGGCGCCCGCGGCGTGGCGAAGTACAACCTGGAGACCGACCGCGCGCGCCTGACGGTCCTCGAGCAGGACATCATCGTCAACGTGCGCACCGCCCATCGCGCGATCGAGACGGCGAGCCGCCAGATCGACGCGGCGGCCAAGGCCCGCGAGCTCGCGGAGCGCAACCTCGACGCCGCGCGCAAGAAGTACGACAACGGCATGACGACCTCCTTCGAGGTCTCCCAGATCCAGGTCCAGCTTTCGGACTCGCAGACGCGGGAGCTCAATGCCCTGGCGATCTACCGCAAGGCCGTTTCGGCGTATCACAGCGCGGTGGCGGACATCCTGGACTGGAAAGGCGTGCGCATCGAGGGCATCCCGGAAAGGGACGTGACGACGCCTCCAGCCGACATCCGGGCGCTGGGCATCGGCCCCGCGCCTCTGGAAGCGGCCGCCGCGCCCTGATGGAGAGCGCGGAGAGCCCCGCGCCGCAGGCGGCGCCCGGCCCCGACTCCGCCCTCGGGCGGCTCGTCGGGGTCTTTCTGTTTCCGGTCCGCACCTTCCGCGCGATCGCGGCCAGACCCACGTGGCTGATGCCGCTGCTGCTCTGGACGGCGCTCTCCTTCCTGGTGGGCGAGCTCGTCGTGACCCGGTCCGACTGGCGGACTATGATGCGCGAGGGGGCCGAGAAGCGGGGCCAGAAGCTGACGGACGCGCAGCTGGACGAGATGGCCGAGCGCGCTCGCAAGTTCGGTTGGATCGGCGAGGTCTTCGCGGTCCTGGCGCCCGTCGTGATCGCGGCCGCGACCGCCGGCGTGCTGTGGGCGGCCTGCCAGGCCTTCGGGCTCGAGATCCGCTTCAAGCAGTCCTTCGGCATCACCGTCCATGCGTTCCTTCCGCACGTGCTGGCGTCGATCGCCCTCTTCGGGATCCTGTGGGGACGTGCGACGATCGACCCGAAGGTCATGGACGACGTGCTTCCCACGAGCCTCGGCCCGCTGGTCAGCCGGACGAGCGCTCCTGTTGTTCACTCGCTGCTGTCGTCGATCGACCTGCTCTCGTTCTGGACGATGGCCCTGCTCGTGATCGGCCTTTCGGAAGCCACGAAGTCGCCCCGCCGGAGGGTCGCCGTTTTGGTGTTGACGCTCTGGGCGCTGTACGTGCTCGGGAAGGCGGGTCTCTCGGCAATCATGCACTAGGCCGTCCTCGAAACAGGAGGGCCCGGATTTCGTATAACTTCCCAGGGAAAGGACGGTTGCCTCCATGATGATCGACATCCGCGACATCGCGAAGGTGTACGAGATGGGCGAGGAGAAGGTATACGCCCTGCGCGGCGTGTCCCTGGGCATGGAGCGCGGCGAGTACGTCGCGATCATGGGACCTTCGGGCTCAGGCAAGTCCACCCTGATGAACCTCATCGGCTGCCTCGACACGCCGACGTCGGGCTCCTACATTCTCAACGGCAAGGAAGTCGCTCGCATGAGCGACGACGAGCTCGCCGCGATTCGGAACCAGGAGATCGGCTTCGTCTTCCAGACCTTCAACCTCCTTCCGCGGACCTCGGCGCTCCAGCAGGTCGAGCTTCCCCTCGTCTACGGCGGCCTCCCGCGCAAGGAGCGGCGCGAGCGGGCCGTCAACGCGCTGAAGGCCGTCGGGCTCGGCGACCGGATGAGCCACACGCCCAACGAGATGTCGGGAGGGCAGCGCCAGCGCGTGGCGATCGCTCGCGCGCTCATCAACGACCCGAGCATCCTTCTCGCCGACGAGCCGACCGGAAACCTCGACTCGCAGACGGGCGCCGAGATCATGGCTCTCTTCGATGAGCTGAACTCCCGCGGCAACACGATCGTCGTCGTCACGCACGAGGAGGACATCGCCGCTCACGCGCGGCGGATCGTGCGTCTGAAGGACGGCAAGATCTGGAACGACGCGGTCAATCAGCCCTCGGCGAGGCCCGCGCACGCCGAAGCGCCCGCGTCGCTCTAGGCAGCCTCGCCGCTGCGGCTAAGGGCCGTAGGTTCCAAGCGACCCGCCCACGTTGCCGGGTTAGAATCCGTCGCCCCATGGCCGACACCGGCAAGTACCTTTTCCGCAAGGTCGAGAAAGCGATCCAGGCGATCGACCGCGCGGCGGATCCCTCCGCCACGATCATGCAGACCGCCTCGACGGTCATCGAGCAGTTCTCCGGAGTCCTCGGCGTGCGCGGGGGCCGGCTCTACGTGCGGCGGGACGGTGGCTACGAGCTCGTGCGCACCTTCGGCGGCGTTCCCGAGATCACGCCCGGCCTCTTCATCCCCGAGGACTACACGCCGATCCAGCGCGTCGTGGACGAGGGCGTCGTGGTGATGGACCTCTCGGCTCCCGGCGTCGACGCCGAGCTCGAGCGCAAGCTGGGCGCCGAACGCTTCGCCGCGATCGCTGTCGGCGACGAGCAGTACATCCTCTCCTTTACCGTCGACCCGACTGCCCCCGAGGACGACCTTCTAGCCTCGCTCGGCATCCTGCGCCTGGCCGTGGACCAGAAGCTCCGCCAGGACCGGTACGTGTCGGCGCTCCAGGAGGCGCGCCGCATCCAGATGTCGATTCTCCCCAAGCGCGCTCTCCGGAGAGGCTCGATCGAAGTGGCAGGCTATACGACGCCTGCGGAGCTCGTGGGCGGCGACTACTTCGACTTCATCGCCGTCTCCGACCGCATCCTCGGCATCGCCATCGCGGACGCTTCGGGCCACGGCCTGCCGGCCGCGCTCCAGGTCCGGGACGTCTACACGGGCCTCCGGATGGCCGTCGAGCGAGACTTCAAGATCGTCCGGACGGTGGAGCGGTTGAACCGCATCATCCACGAGTCGCGCCTGACGACCCGCTTCGTGTCGCTCTTCTACGGCGAGATCGAGGACGACGGCAATCTGATGTACGTCAACGCCGGCCACCCGCACCCGCTCCACTTTCACGGCGCCAGCGTCACGCCGTTGGAACAGACCGGGTTGGTGCTCGGGCCCACCGCAAACGCGACGTACAGCCGAGGCTACCGGCGCATCGAGCCGGGAGACGCGGTGCTGATGTACACGGATGGGATGGTCGAGGCCCACGACGACGACGGCGAGGAGTTCGGCACGGGCCGCCTCTCGCGCGCCTTCGTGGAGCTGCGGGACCGCCCCGCCGACGAGATCGCGCGCGAGCTCGTGCGGCGCGTGGGGGAGTGGTCCGGCGGCGGCGAACCGGAGGACGATCTCACCGTCGTCATCCTGAAGCGCCACTTCGGACCGGCGCCTGCCGGAGAGGAACGACGCGCGACGTCGGGGGTCTACCCGGCGGCCAAGACGCCGGCCTGAGGCGGTTAGGCGTCACGCGGCCTTCGGCTCAGTGCTTCCTGCGGCTCCGGAAGAACTCCGCCGTCTTCTTCAATCCCTCGGGCAGGGGAGTCCAGGCCGGCAGCCCGAAGTCCCTTCGCACGAGCGCGGGGTCGAGGACGCTGCGCTTCTGCTCGCCGGCGGGGGCCGGGACGTGAGGAGGCGTTGCCGAGTACCCATACTCCGTTGCAAGCAGCGCAAAGAGCCGGTTGACCGACGTCTCGACGCCGGTGCCGACGTTCCAGGTGCCGCTCTTGTCGCTCTTGGCAGCCCGGGCGGCGGCCTCGACGAGGTCGTCGACGAAGACGTAGTCGCGCGTCTGCTCGCCGTCCCCGTTGATCTTCAAGGGCCGGTTGCCGAGCATGGCCTCCGAAAAGATCGCCACGACTCCGGCCTCGCCGGTGCCGTCCTGCCACGGCCCGTACACGTTGCCGTAGCGGAAGACCTGGGTCTGGAATCCGTGCACGACGCGGTAGTAGTGCATGTACTTCTCGATGGAGAGCTTGGCGCAGCCGTAGGGGGACACGGGATTCGTCGGGTGCGACTCCGGGGCGGGCCGTCCGCCCTCCGGCTCGCCGTAGATCGCGCCTCCGGTCGAGGAGAACAGAACGTGGCGGACCCCGGCCCGCCGCATCGCCTCGAAGAGCATGAGACTGCCGATGACGTTGGTGCGCGCGTCGCCGATGGGGTCGGCGACGCTGTGGCGCAAGTCGATCTGCGCCGCGTGGTGGGAGACAAAGCCGATCTTCTCCTCGCGCAGGAGCGGCTCCACATCCGCCGCGGCGATGTCGGCCTGGACGAACCGGGCCGCCTCCGGGAGCCGCTCGCGGCGCCCCGACGAGAGGTCGTCGACGATCACGACACGATGCCCGTCGGCGAGGTGCCGTTTGGCCATGTGGGAACCGATGAATCCGGCGCCGCCGGTGACGAGCACGTTCATAGAATGCGGGCGTCCTTTCGAATGTCCGCATGATAGCGAGTTACCGCCCCGACCCGCGCCTCGTCTTCGACCCCCGTACCCTGGGGCTCTCGGAGCCGGACCGCGCGTTCTTCCGCCGCGACACGGTTCGCGTCGCGCGCCGCCTTCTCGGAGCGTGGATCGGCCGACGGTGGCGCGGGCGCTGGTACGGAGGGCGGATGGTCGAGACGGAGGCGTATCTCGGAGCGGGGGACCGGGCCGCGCATTCGTGGGCCGGCCGGCGCACGCCCCGCGTCGAGCCGATGTACGCCGACGGGGGGCACCTGTACGTGTACTTCGTCTACGGCATGCACCACTGCGCCAACGTCGTGACAAGGCGGGAGGGGATCGCCCAGGCGGTGCTCTTGCGGGCCGCCGAGGGACCGGAAGGCGCGCCCGCGCGCCTCCTATCGGGGCCGGCAAAGCTCTGCGCCGCGCTCGGCGTCACGACGCGCGACAGCGGCCTCGACCTGCTCGGGAAGGGCGCGGGGATCCGTATCTTCCTTCCTGTCCGGGCCCGTGTCACGGTCGGCGTGTCGCCGCGGGTCGGCGTGGACTACGCGCGGGAAGCCCGGGATTGGCCGCTGCGGTTTTTCGACACGGCGTCCCCGTCGGTCTCGCGCCGCTGAGCGGACGGGTCCGGCGGGATCAGCGCCGAGGAAGGCGCTCCGCCTTGCCGTCTTCGACGCCGTGGTCCAGAAGCAGCCAGAGGTTCGCCTCGGCTTCGCTCTCGACCGCCTCCTCCCGGGCGTCGAGCTCTCGCTCCTCGGATTCGAGCGAGCGCTGGCGCGCCTTGAGCTCGCGCAACCGGCCTTCCACCGATCGCTCGCGCTCGTCGAGGTCGTCCTCGGGGGCCGTGGCCGTCGCGTCGGCGTTCTCGGCGCCCGTGTCGGCAACGGACGGCTCCTCCCGCTCGGCCTGGATCTCTTCGCGCTCCGCGTCGAGCGCCTCCTCCTCGCGGTCCAGAGACTCTTCGCGTCGCGAGAGGGCCTCCTGCTCGGCGCCCAGCGCGTGCAGGGGAGAGAAGAGGTCCTCCGCCTCCGAAAGGAGGCCTGGTTCCCAGATCACGTACTCGGTTCCGGAGCGCCGGAACCACAGGAAGTCGCCCGGGAACCTGCGGCGCAGCCGGTCGAGGTCGTCGAGAGATCCGCTGATGGAGGTTTCAGCGCCGCGGCACAGAACGTAGGCGTCCGCGGAGATCGAGCGCGGCGCCGCGAGGACCGCCGGTGTTCCCGCCGCCAGAAGAAGGCCGATCCACAGTCCGCGAGCCGCCATGACGGTTTCTCCCGATCTCCGGATACGCCGGCCCGACCCCGAAGTTTCGGGACCCGAGGCCCGAGACCTGGGACTGAGACCCGGTCAGTGAGGCAGAAGCGGCAGCTGCCCGGGCCCGGGCTCCGAGGTCGCGACGACGGCGTTCTTGCCGCCGTGCTTGGCCCGATAGAGGGCGGCGTCGGCTTTCTCCACGAGATCCTTCTTTTCCCTCGCGTCGTCGGGATACGCCGCTAGGCCGATCGAGACCGTCGCCCGCAGAACCTGCCGGGAATCGGGCATCCGAAACAGGCGTTCGTCCACCCTCCGGCGGACGCGTTCGGCCACGAGCACGGCCTCGGCCACGGGCGTCTCGGGCAGCACCAGGGCGAACTCGTCGCCGCCGTAGCGGGCCAGCAGGTCCATGTCGCCGCGCACCTCGTTGCGGATCTCGGCCACGATGCCCTGCAGGATGGCGTCCCCCACGGGGTGGCCGAACCGGTCGTTGATCGACTTGAAGTCGTCGATGTCGAGCATCAGGACGGTCAGGGGTCGCCCGACGCGCTCGGCCCGGCCGAGCTCGCGCTGGAGCACTTCCTGGAAGTGGCGGTGGTTGTAGGCGCCGGTCAGCGAATCCCGGATGGACTGTTCGCGGGCCTCGTTGTACGAACGCGCGTTCTCGATCGCGGTCACGGCCTGGTTGGCGAAGATCTCCAGTGAGCGGACGATGTCGACGGCCGGGGAATGGCCGCTGCGAGGCTCGTCGACCGAGAGGCATCCGAGCAAGCGGTCCTCCGCGTAGAGCGGGATCCAGAGCAACTCTCCCGGCTTCCAGGCCTCGTCGCCCGCCGCGAGAACGCGTCGGGACGAACGGATTGGCTCGCGGGGCGAGCGCTCGCGCACGTGGAACGACTTGGACACGCGGTTCTTCTCGGTCCAGTGCCGCGTGATCTCGTCGGCCGGAATGTCGCGGCCGGAGAGCGCCGCCCAGCGGTCCTCGACCCCGAAGTGCGCCCGGGGCGAGAAGACGTTGCGCTCGCGGTCGTAGATCGAGAGGACGACTTCCTGAAACCCGAGGCTCTTCGCGACGGCCGAGGCGATGGACTGGAAGAGGTCGTCGAGCGTCCGGTTCTTCTTCAGGTCGTTGGAAACCTCGAGGATCTGGTTGAGCGTCTCGGCGCGCTCGCGGTTGCGCTGGGAGAGCTCCTCGATCTGAGCGCGGACGGACCGATCCTGCAGGACCAGGGCGATGTGTCCCGCGATCGCCTGCGCAGAGGCGAGCGCTTCGGCCGCGTGGAGAGCCGGTGAAGAGCTCTCGAGCACCAGCAGGCCCGAGTGCATCTCGAACGTCGAGAGGCGCAGGCGCACCTGGAAAAGCGCGTCCGGCCGCAGGCGCAGGTCCCGGCCTTCGCCAATCGCGAGCTCGGGCGCGTCGATGTCGCTTCGGCGCTCGTCGAGCCGACCGTGCCGGGCCCAGGCCGCCACCTCGGCCCGGGAGGCGGAAGCCCCCTCCGAGACGTGTGCGACGACGTCGACATCATCAATGGGCCACTCGACGATGGCCATGGCCTCGACGGGGAGCAGGCGGCCCAGCGCCGCGAAGACCCGCTCGTAGCGGTCGATCCGAGAGCTCACGCCGAAGCTCGTCGAGATGTCGCGCATGGCGTCGAGCTCGCGGTTCTGCCGCGAGACCTCCGCCACCCGTAGCTCCATGGAGGAGAGGCTCCGCATGACGAAGGAGGCCAGGACGACGGGGAAGAAGGCCAGGAGCATTCCCGCGGCCCCGTAGGGCGCATAGATCAGGACCTCGAGGATCACGATCGGAGCCAGAAGAAGCAGGGCGGCGAGCTGGAAGAGGGCGATCTCGAGCAGCCGCTCGCGGGGCACGGCGCGCGAGAGCTCCAGGAACCCGAAGACCAGAGCCGTGTTGACGAAAAAGAAAACGAGGAGCGCCCCGGCGCCGAGCGCGGCCGCCGTCACCCAGCTGACCACGGCGGGGTTGAGGGCCTGGCAGAAGAGCGCAGCCGCCGCGTAGGACAGCGAGAGCTGGGCGAGGTCGAACGCGTTCGAGAGGGTGAACCGCCGGGGGCGTGACAGGACCTTCGAGATCCCGTCCGAGGCGACGCACACGAGCATCGCCGCCCCGGGCGACCCGAGCAGGAGGATCGCCGGGATCAGGGCCGCCGACTCGACGCCGATGTAGTTGCCGGCATACCGGACGCGTAGGCGGAAGGCCAGCGAGGAGAGGGCCGTGAAGAACAGCAGCTCGGGCCACCGCGCCCAGGGGACTTCCGGCAGGAGGGCCGCGAGAAGGGCTCCCGCGGCGGCGCAGACCGCGATTTGGAAGGCCCGCAGCGCGCGGCCCGGGCGGACGAACGCGGCCTCACGCATTGGGCCCCCGGTTCTTCCAGCGGATCACGCCGTCCCGCAGCAGCTTCTGGAAGATCATCAGGACGTCCAGCTCCTTCATCGGAGAGATCTTCATGATCGATTTGACGTCCCAGTGGCCGTTGATGCGCGACAAGACGAACCCTTCGTGGGGGGAGAAGGAACGTTGCGTGAGGGTGTGGAGCGGGACCGCGAGCTCGGGGACCTTTTCGCCGGAGACGCCGTCCCTGCCGAGAGCCGACTTGATCTCCCGCTCGGCCTCGCGCAGCGCATCGGCCGTGCGGCCGTCGGCAGGGTCGAGCTCGTGCGCGACCTTGAACATCCGGTAGGCCGCCTGCGGGTCGTCTTTGAGCTGCGTGCGGCCGCGCTGCAGGAAGTGGTCGATTTCGCTACCCGCGGCGACGAGCGCCGGCATCGCGGGCACGCGCGGGCGGCCTTCCCCCAGGCGCATGGTGCCGGAGCGAATGCCCTCGGCGACGAGCTTGGAGACGTTGAACTCGGCGTTGTGGGTCTGGAGCGCGATCTCCTCGATCGTGCGCTGCCCGTCGATGTACGGGACGATCAGCTTCTCGCGGTCGGAGAGGGCGTCCATGTCGAGGGGCCGGATCATTTCGGGCACGACGTTGGAGTCCGGAACGCGCTGGCGGATGAGCTGCCACTCGTCGTAGCGGCGCATCCCTTCCATGACGATGCCTGTGACGTCGAGCGAGAGGGGCACCATCTTCTGGTCGGGCAGGTCGCCGTCCACGAACTCGAAGTTGCCCTCGGTCCAGAGGAAGACGTCGTAGATGGACTCCTCGGCCTTCTTGCGCATCAGGCGTAGCAGGTCCGCCTCGGCGATCGCGTTGATCATCACGAGGATCTTGCCGAGCAGGATCTGGGACTCCTCCTGCACCTCCATGGCCATCTTCAGCTCCTCCTCGCTGATGTAGCCATGCGAGACGAGGAAGTGGCCAAGGTACTCGCGTTGGTCCGAGGAGGAGGTCGAGGCGATCCTCCCGTCCTGAAAGTAGACTCGCTTCTCCACGCCGTGCCCGTCGATCAGCAGCGTGCCGGTCTTCGAGCCCAGGGAGAGCCATTGGAACAGCTCTCCGAGCTGCATCGTCTTGAGATTGCCGGTGATTCCCAACGCTGTCTCGAGACGAGTATTTTATCGCAAGAGACTGAAGGTCAGGAGTTTGGGAGCCCCAGAGAGCTCGGAGACGGCAGACGGCAGATGGCGGACGGTAGAGCAATCAACGAGCAGCCTTCTGCAGCCTCGGTCTGTCGTCCGCCGTCTGAAGCTATTCCATCGGTGGATTGTACGACGGGATCCCGGTGACCGCCTCTCCGATGATGAGCGTGTGGATGTCGTGGGTGCCCTCGTAGGTGTAGACACTCTCGATGTTGGCCAGATGCCGGAAGACCGGGTACTCGTTGACGACGCCGTTGGCCCCGAGCGTCTCGCGAGCGAGCTTGGCGCACTCCCGGGCCACCCAGACGTTATTGCGCTTGGCCATGGAGACGTGGTGGGGCTTCATGGTCTTCTCGTCCTTCATGCGCCCCAGCCGCCAGGCCAGGAGCTGGCCCTTCGTGATCTCCGTGATCATCCAGGCCAGGCGCTCCTGCACGAGCTGGTGGGCGGCGATCGGCCGGTCTCTCCACTGCTTGCGGCTCTTGGAGTAGTCGAGCGCGGCCCGATACGTCGCCATGGCGCTGCCGAGGGCTCCCCAGGAGATCCCGTAGCGCGCCTGCGTCAGGCAGGCGAGAGGGCCCTTCAGGCCTTCGACGGCGGGCAGGATGGCGTCGCCGGGAATCCGGCAGTCCTCGAAGACGAGCTGCGAGGTTACCGACGCCCGCAGAGACATCTTTCCCTTGTGCTCGAACGTCGAGTAGCCCTTGGTTCCCTTCTCGACGAGGAACCCCCGCACGACGCCGTCGAGCTTTGCCCAGACGACGGCCACGTCGGCGATCGAGCCGTTGGTGATCCACGCCTTTGCGCCGTTCAAGACGTAGCAGCCGCCGTCCTTCTTCGCGACCGTCCGCATGCCGGCGGGGTTCGAGCCGAAGTCGGGCTCCGTCAGGCCGAAGCATCCGATGGCGGACGCGTTGGCGAGCTTCGGGATCCAGCGGTCCTTCTGCTCGCTCGAGCCGAAGGCGTAGATGGGGTACATCACGAGGCCGGACTGGACGGAGACGAACGACCTCAAGCCCGAGTCGCCGCGCTCGAGCTCCTGCATGATCAGCCCGTACGAGATGTTGTCGAGCCCGGGCAGGCCGTACTCGGCGAACGTGGAGCCGAAGAGGTGCATCTGCGCCATGTCGGGCACCAGCTCCTTCGGGAACCGGCCCTCCCAGGCCGCATCTTCGATGATCGGGAGGACCTTGTCGTCCACCCACGAACCGACCGTGTCGCGCACCAGGCGCTGCTCTTCCGTCAGCAGCGAATCGATGTCCAGGTAGTCCACGCTCGAAGCCAAGTCCAAGCCTCCTGCAAAGGGCGGAATCGTATCTCAAGAGCCCCCGGCGTCACCAAGGACCGTCTGCCGGCCGGGTTAGACTGCAACGACCAATGAGCGCCTTCCTCGGCGGCTCCGCCTATGGGATGGTCCGGGACATCTCGGAGGGCTACATCATCGCGACCGAGCTGACGTTCCGGAAGTTCCAGCCCGCCGACTTCCAGGTCTTCGTTTTCGAGGCCGACCGGCTCCTGCGCGAGATCCGCGGCAACGTCCCGCCGACCGGGGACGTGGACGCGACGCAAAAACGCCAACGGCGCATGCAGCGGCTGCAGCAGGCGATGACGATCGCCAACAACGCCCGCTCGCGGCGTTGAGCCGCCCGGCGAAGGCCTCCCGGCGGGGCCGCGAGATTGCCCTGGCCGCGCTCTTCTTTCTCGCCGTGACGGCGCTCATGACCTGGCCGCAGGCCGCGCGGCTCAATGACGGGATGAACGACGTCGGCGACGCGAAGCTGACGACCCGCATCCTCCAATGGGACTTCCGGCAAACCTTCCGCGATCCGGCGAACCTCTATCAGCTGAACTTCTTTCACCCCTCCCGGTACGTGCTCGCGTTCTCCGAGAACCTGTTCGGAGTCGCCCTCTTCGGCTTCCCGGTGCTCGCGGCCGGAGCCTCGCCTCTGGCCAACCAGAACCTGATGCTGCTTCTGGGAATGTTCCTGTCGGCCCTTTCGGCCTGGGCGCTGGCGCGCTATGTGACGGGGGACCCCCTCGCCTCCGTGGTGGCCGGGCTGGTGTACGCCTTCGTGCCCTGGCGCTTCAGCCAGCTCCCGCACATCCAATTCCAGTGGGGGGCCTTCCTCTGCCTGCTTCTCCTCTTTCTTCTGCGCTACCTCGATCACGGCAGGACCCGCGACGCGGTCCTCTTCGGGGTCGCGTTTGCGTGGAACGCACTCTGCAACGTGCACTACGCTCTCTTTGGCGCGCTTCTCGTTGGCCTGACGCTGCTGCTGTACGCCGTTGAAAATCGGCACGAAGCTGGCCGCCGCGTCCGCGTCGCGATCCTGGCGGCGGCGCTCGGAGGCCTCGTGTTCGTTCCTTTCGCGCTGCCCTATCGGACGGCGCATCGCCTCTATGGCATGAAGCGGTACTTCGGAGAGATGGATTTCTACTCGGGCCGCTGGGGAAACTTCCTGTCCGCCGGCGACAAGAACCGGCTCTACGGTCCGGCGACCGGGCGCTGGCGGGCGCCGGAGGGCGATTTCTTCCCGGGCTCGATCGCCGTTGCGCTCGCGGGCATCGCTCTCGCGCGAGAGCGCCGGAAGGGCGGTCCCGCTCCGGAATCCTCGCCGGACTCCGTCTCGCGGGCCCGCCGCCGGGCGGCGAGGGCCGTCGACGGGGCCATCGCCGTTCTCGCGGCGCTCTGGTTGCTCTCGCACTGGAAGGATGGATTGGAGCTCGGCCCCTTGCGCCTGCGGGACCCGGGGCGGATCCAGGTTTTTCTGACGCTCGCCGTGCTCGGCCGCCTCGCGCTCGCGTTCCCCAGATCCAGCCGGTACGCCGACCTCGGCGATTTCTGGCGGCGGCGTTCGCTCGACCGGCGCGCGCTGCTGTTGCTGGCGATCGGCATCCTCAGCGTCGTCGTCGCGCTCGGAGCCAACACGCCCTACTATCGGTTCCTGTTCCAGTCCTTCGGAGACGTCTTCCGCGCCATCCGTTCGCCCGCGCGCGGGATCGTCCTGTTTCACCTCGCGCTCGGAGTTCTCGCGGCCTGGGGACTGGCGCGGCTGCTCCGGCGGCGGACCAGGGCCGTGCGCCTCGCGGTCACGGCCGTGGCCGTTTTCCTGATCCTCGTGGAATACCGCGCGTTCCCGCTGGCGATCGAGGATGTCGCCGCCGAGGCGCCGCCGGTGTACTCGTGGCTGCGCGGGACGGACTTTCCGGGCGCGGCCGTCGAGTGGCCGCTCGGGTTCCAGTACGATTTTGAGTACGTCTTCCGGCAAACCGCGCACGAGAAGCCTCTGGTCAACGGCTCCTCGGGGTTCTTTCCGAAGACGTACGCGAATCTCGAGGCGCAGTTGAAGCTGCGCCCCATTCCGGACTCGGTGTGGAAGACGATGGGAGGGCTCGGTGCGAGCGTCCTCGTCTACCACGCCCATGAGAAGCGAGGGATCGGGGTTCTGGAATACGCCCGCGCCCTCGAGCGGGGGCTGGCTTCCGGGAAGGCCGAGCTCATCGGCATCTTTCCCCATGACGACGGGCCGGACTTCGTCTTCCGCCTGGCAGACGGACCGGCGTGGATACCGCCGCCCGGCGGCGAGGGAAGAGACGAGACAGCTCGGTTCCAGGCCACGGTTCAGGGGCTGGCCGACCACGTTGGCCGCCTGGCGCCGCCGTTCGCCGGGATCACCTTTCCGGAACCCGTGTCCCCGGGGCAGTGGCACGGCGGCTGGGCGCTCGACGATTCGGGGATTGCCGAGATCCGAATCGTCTCCGAGCTCGGTCCCGTCGGTTCCGCGCTGCTCCACATGAAGATGCCTGGTCTCTTCCTCTCCTATCCGGACTACCCGGAAGCTCGCAACGACGCCGGTGGCTTCGGTTTCGCGATCCCGAAGCTGCCCCCCGGTCCGCACACGCTGACCTTCACGCTGATCGCCAATGACGGCGGTGTCACGGTGCTCTCCCGTCGGATCGTCGTGCTGCCGAAATGAAGGGCTCGGGAATCTGGCGCATTCCCCGCGGTCTCCTCGCAGCGGTGGCCCTTCTTCTGCTCGCATCGCTGATGTACACGCTTCCCGGGCTGCTTCCGGGCCGCGTGCTGCTGCCGCTCGACCTCGTCGAGGACATGGGCCTTTGGAAGCCCGAACCCTCCGCGCGGGTGGCCGTCTCGAATCGTCTCCTCTCCGACCCGGTGCTCCTCTACCGACCGTCCGAGGTCCAGATGCGCCGCTCTCTGTCGGAGGGTCGGTTTCCCTGGACGAATCCGTATGCGGGCAGCGGCACACCCCTGTTCGCCGATCCGCAGATTGGCCTCCTCTCGCCCTACACCTGGCTGCGAATCCCGTGGGAGGACTCCGGCTGGGCGCTCAGTGTGACGCTGAAGCTCGTCGTGGCCGGGCTTGGCGTCTTCGTGTTCGCCCGCTCTTTGGGCGCCAGCTGGGGGCAGGCACTCCTCTCCGGGCTGGTCTACGAGATGTCGGGGTACTCGATCCTGTGGGCGCTGCACCCGCAGACCAACGTCTTCGCGTTCCTTCCATGGCTTGCCGCCGCGAGCCGCCGCCTTTGGATCCGGCCCTCCGGCGGCTCCGTGCTGGAGGTATTTGCGACCGCGGCATTAGCGACTTCCGGCGGCCATCCCGAAACCCTCGCGTTCGGAGCCGGCTCAATCGGTCTGTTCCTCATTCTCCAGCACCGGGCCGAGCGCCCAGCGGATCTCACGAAGTCTCAGCGACGAGGTCCTCTGCTCACTGCCCTCGCTTGTGCCAGCGGGCTCCTGTTGGTCGCGATTCAACTCGTCCCGTTTGCGCTCCTTCTGCCCGAGTCCTGGATAACGGAAAACCGCGCGCGGGGACTCCAGACGGAATTTCAGCCCTACGCCATCGCCGGCCAGATCCTCCCCGGATTCCTCGGGAGCCCGCTCGCCGGGGAGCTCGATCTGTCTGGAGCGTTCTTCGGCTCGGGCAACCTCCACATGCGGAGCGCCGCGTTCGTGGGGTTTCTGGCGCTTGTGGCCTTGGTGCTAGCGGCCAGAAGCCTCCGCCCGATCTTCCGGCGCTGCCTTTGGGTGGCCGCCGCGGCCCTGGCCGTGGCCTGGGGGGTGCCGCCGTTGGGATGGGTGTGGGATCGAATTCCCCTCCTGCGCCTCTTCGCGGCGCAGTATGCCGCTGCGGCCTTCGTGCTCTTCGCCTCCGTCGCCGTCGGACCGGCTGTGGCGGAGCTCGCGGGTGCACGTCGCTTCGGCGTTGTCGGGATCGCCCTCTGCGCCGGCGGACTGGTCCTGGTTGCGACCGGGATCGCGCCTTCGCTCGCCGTGGCGAAGCCGGCGCTCTCTTCGTTCGCCCGAGAGGCCGTCGGTCGGCTACGACGGGAGGGCCACCTGAAGCAGGATCCAGCGGTCTACGACGCTCGCTTCTCCCGCTATCTGGAGGCGGGGCGCTCGACCGCTCTGCGGCGCGCGGCATTGCCGGGAATCTTCTGGGCCCTCGGGGGAGTCGCGTTTCTGACCCGGAGGCGCCGTCTCGCTCTCATGACGTGCGCAATCGTGGGTGAGCTGGCCACGTTCGGCTTCGGTTATCTCCCCGCTGTAGACCGCACGCGATTGCCGGAAGCGCCGCCCGCGCTCGAATCGATTCGTCGCAGCGATCCCGGCTCGACTCGGATGCTCGCGGCCGCGGTCGACGTGTTCCCGCCGGATCTGGCAACTCTGGAGCGGTTGCGCGACGTCCGATCCTTCGACGTGCTCGAGAGCCGAGCCTGGTCTGTCCGCTTGCGGCGCTGCGGCTACGACGAGGTCCTCCGAGGATTTCCCGAGAGGCTGACCGAAGACGTGGTCGGATGCCTGCGAGATCTGGGCGTCGGTCACGTCCTGACGCGGTACCCGCCTCCGGGCGCTGCTCGGATCGGCGGTCTGCCACCTCCAGCC
Source organism: Thermoanaerobaculia bacterium (assembly GCA_049273755.1). Taxonomy (GTDB): domain Bacteria; phylum Acidobacteriota; class Thermoanaerobaculia; order UBA5066; family Gp7-AA6; genus DAHUXD01. Next base: position 73 of record JBASRI010000421.1, on the reverse strand, counting down.
GTGGGAGTCTACGAGCTGCCGCCGGGTCCTCGCGCGCCGGCACCGCACCTCGGCCCACCGCGCGGGATCGCGG
>JBASRI010000419.1:0-7617 GCA_049273755.1 Thermoanaerobaculia bacterium | reverse complement strand
GACGAGCCCTCTCGGGCAGACCCTCACGCTGGCCGCCTACTACGCGGTCCTGGCCATGCTCGCCGTCTACGGCGCCCACCGGGGTGTGATGGTTCATCTCTATTACCGGCACCGCAGGGACACGCCGCGGCCGGCGGGGCGGCTTCCGGCCCTCCCGCGCGTCACCGTGCAGCTTCCCATCTACAACGAAGTCTACGTCGTCGAGCGGCTGGTCGAAGCGGTCGCTGCAATGGACTACCCGCGCGCCTTGTTGCAGATCCAGATTCTCGACGACTCCGACGACGAGACCCGCGAGGCCGCGCGGGCGATGACCGCGCGGCTCTCGGCGCGCGGGTTTCAGATCGCGCACTGCGCGCGCACGCATCGGGAGGGCTTCAAGGCCGGCGCGCTCCAGGCGGGCCTGGCCGCGGCAACGGGCGACTACCTCCTGATCCTCGACGCGGACTTCGTTCCGGGGCCGGAGATGCTGCGCGCGTGCCTTCCCTTCTTTGCCGACCCCGATGTCGGCATGGTGCAGGCGCGGTGGGGACACCTCAACCGCGACTTCTCCTTGCTGACGCGGATCCAGGCGATGCTGCTCGACGGCCACTTCGTCATCGAGCACACGGCCCGGCACCGCTCGGGGCGCTTCTTCAACTTCAACGGCACGGCAGGCATCTGGCGGCGAACCTGCGTGGAGGCGTCGGGAGGCTGGCAGGCCGACACGCTGACCGAGGATCTCGACCTCTCCTACCGCGCGCAGCTTCTGGGCTGGAAGTTCGTCTACCTCAAGGACTGCGTCGCCCCGGCGGAGCTGCCGGTGGACATGAACGGTGTGAAGAGCCAGCAGCACCGCTGGACGAAGGGCTCGATCCAGACCGGCCGCAAGCTGCTCCCGACGATCTGGAAAAGCCGCCTGCCCTGGAAGATCAAGTCTGAAGCGTTCTTTCACCTCACGAGCAACCTGTCGTACGTGCTGGTCGTCCTGCTGGCCCTCCTGATGGTGCCGGCGATCTTGATCCGCGACCGCATCGGCTGGCAGAAGCTGGCAATCGTCGACTTCCCGCTCTTCTTCGGGGCGACCTTCTCCTTCCTCGCCTTCTACGTTTCCTCCCAGCGCGAGATCGGGCGGGGCTGGAAGCCCACGTTGCGCTGCCTACCGTTCCTGCTCGCGCTGGGCATCGGGATCTCGATCAACAACGCCGGGGCCGTGCTGGAAGGCCTCTTCCGGCGGCCGACCGGCTTCACGCGGACTCCGAAGTACCGCATCGAGGGCCCGCAGGGCGAGTGGAGATCCAAGAAGTACCGGGCTTCCGGCAGCGGGTCCTTCGGCGGCGAGCTCCTGCTGGCGCTCTACTTCCTCGCCGTCCTCGTGTTCGCCGTACGCTTCCGGTACTGGGCCGCCGTGCCCTTCCTCCTGGTTTTCTTCCAGGGCTTCGCGTCCACGGCGGCGCTGTCGGCGACCTCCTGGTGGGCCGGGCGCAGGCGGCCGCTGCTGCTTCCCGCGTCGATTCCCCCGCCGGGATAGGCTACCGGGATGGCCGCGGCGCCGACCCTCCGCGTCACGGAGATCTTCAAATCCATCCAGGGCGAATCCACGTGGGCGGGGCTGCCCTGCGCGTTCGTGCGCCTGACCGGCTGCACGTTGCGGTGCGTTTGGTGCGACACGGCGTACGCGTTCCATGGCGGCAAGGACATGACGGTCGAAGAGACCACGCAGGCCGCCCTGGCGCTCGGAACCGGCCTGGTCGAGATCACGGGCGGCGAGCCCCTCGAACAGGATGGCGTCTACCCGCTCATCGACCGGCTGCTCGCCGCCGGGCGCACGGTCTTGATCGAGACCGGAGGCCACGTCCCGCTCGACCGCCTCGACCCGCGCGCCGTCAAGATCGTGGACGTCAAGGCGCCGGGCAGCGGCATGGTGCACGCGAACCTCCCGGAGAACCTGGACCGCCTCGAGCCGCACGACGAGGTGAAGTTCGTGCTCGCCGACCGCCGCGACTTCGACTGGGCGCTCGGCTTCGTCGCGCAACGAGACCTCGACAGGCGTCATGTCGTGACCTTCTCGCCAGTGTGGGACACGCTTCCCGCCGAAGACCTGGCCGCCTGGGTGCGCGACAGCGGCCGGCCGATTCGGCTCGGGCTCCAGCTCCACAAGATCCTTTGGGGGGATGTTCCGGGGAGGTGACGTGGTCTCAGGTCCCAGGCCCCGGGTCCCAGACCCCAAGGCAGTCGTGCTTCTCTCGGGTGGCCTGGATTCCGCGACCTGCCTGCTGATCGCCCGCGACGAGGGCTTCGCGGTCCATGCGCTCTCGTTCGACTACGGGCAGCGCCACAGAGTCGAGCTCGAGCGCGCTCGGGCGCTGGCGGCGCGCTACGGAGCGCGGGGGCACCGCGTCGCGCGGATCGATTTTCCGCCGGCGGCCTCCGCGCTGACCGACCCGACCGTCGCCGTCCCCAAAGACCACCTCGGCGAGGAGGCGATCCCGGTCACCTACGTGCCGGCGCGCAACATACTGTTCCTGGCGCACGCGCTGGCCTGGGGCGAGACCATCGGGGCCTACGACGTGTTCCTGGGCGCCAACGCTCTCGACTACTCGGGATACCCCGATTGCCGGCCCGAGTTCCTCGAGGCTTTCGAGCGCATGGCGAACCTCGGGACGCGCGCCGGCGTCGAAGGCACTGGCGCCTTCCGTGTCCGGGCGCCGCTGCTCCGGATGACGAAGGCCGAGATCGTCCGCAAAGCGGCCTCGCTAGGTCTCGACTTCCGGCTGACCTCCTCATGCTACGACCCGCGTCCGGACGGGGGTGCCTGCGGGCACTGCGACTCGTGTCTGCTCAGGGAAAAGGGGTTCCGGGAGGCCGGGCTGACGGATCCGGCGTATCCCTAAGTACTTAAGTCCATTACGCTAAGGGCTCGCAGTAGAGAACTTGACAGTAAAAGACTCATGTATTAGCCTCCCGCGTCTGTAGGTCTGTAGGAAGGAGTTTCTCCATGCGTTTCGACCAGCTCACGATCAAGGCTCAGGAGGCCGTCCAAGAGGCGCAACGCGAGGCGCGCGCTCGCGGCAACGCCGAGCTGACCACGGACCACCTCCTCTTCGCCCTGCTCCAACAGGCCGATGGCGTTGTCGTGCCGGTCCTGCAGAAAATCGGAGTCGACCCGCAGGCGCTGGCCCGCGAGATCGCCGCGGATCTGGATCGCCGGCCGAAGGTCAGCGGCAGCTCGGCGGACCCGGTCCCGGCCCGCGACCTGAACAAGGTCTTCGACAGCGCCTTCGACATCGCCAAGGACTTCGGCGACGAATACGTCTCGACCGAGCACTTCCTGCTCGCGTTGGCCGAGTCCGGCGAGACCGCGAAACGGCTCGCGAAGGTCGGAGCCAAGAAGGACGTCCTGTTGAAGGCCCTCAAGGAAGTCCGCGGGTCCACGCGCATCACGGACCCCGCTCCGGAGGACAAGTACCAGGCCCTGAAGCGCTACACGAGGGACCTCACGGACCTCGCGCGCCGGGGCAAGATCGACCCGGTCATCGGGCGGGACGAAGAGATCCGCCGCGTCATCCAGGTCCTCTCCCGACGCACCAAGAACAACCCGGTTCTGATCGGCGAGCCGGGCGTCGGCAAGACCGCCATCGTCGAGGGGCTCGCCCGCCGCATTCACATGGGAGACGTCCCCGAAGGCCTGAAGAACAAGCGTGTCGTCTCGCTCGACCTCGGAGCCATGATCGCGGGGGCGAAGTATCGGGGCGAGTTCGAGGACCGGTTGAAGGCGGTCCTGAAAGAGATCGAGGAGGCCGAGGGGACGATCATTCTCTTCATCGATGAGCTCCACACGCTGATCGGCGCCGGGGCCGCCGAGGGCGCCATGGACGCGTCGAACATGCTCAAGCCCGCGCTGGCCCGAGGAGAGCTCCGCGCGATCGGCGCCACGACGCTCAATGAATACCAGAAGCACATCGAGAAGGACGCCGCGCTCGAGCGGCGCTTCCAGCCTGTCTACGTCGAAGAGCCCTCGGTCGAGGACACCATCGCGATCCTGCGCGGCCTCCAGGAGCGCTACGAGATCCATCACGGAGTCCGCATCACCGATGCGGCGCTCGTCGCCGCGGCGCGCCTGTCGCACCGCTACATCGCCGACCGGTTCCTGCCGGACAAGGCGATCGACCTCGTGGACGAGGCCGCGGCGCGCCTGCGCACCGAGATCGACTCGGTCCCGGCCGAGATCGACGAAGTCGAGCGAAAGATCGTGTCGCTCGAGATCGAGAAGCGGGCGCTGCAGAAGGAGAAGACCAAAGAGGCCAAGGAGCGTCTGGGGGAGATCGAGAAGATCCTGGCCGAGCTCCGGGAGGAGTCCAGCCGCCTGCGCGCGAAGTGGTCGGCCGAGAAGGAAGTCATCACGAAGACCCGGGCGATCAAGGAGACGATCGAAGCGGTCAGGCTCGAAGCGGCCGAGGCCGAGCGGATGGGTGAGCTCCAGAAGGTCGCGGAGCTGCGTTACGGCCGGCTGCCCCAGCTCGAGAAGGAGCTCGCCGCCGAGAACGCGCGCCTGGCCGAGCTGCAGAAGGGCCATCCGATGCTGCGCGAGGAGGTCACCGAGGAGGACATCGCCGCCGTCGTCTCGAAGTGGACCGGCGTTCCGGTCAGCCGGATGATCGAGAGCGAGACCGAGAAGCTCCTGAAGATGGAGGATCGGCTCCACGCGCGCGTCATCGGCCAGAACGAGGCGGTCAAGGCAATCGCCGACGCCATCCGACGCTCGCGCGCGGGCCTCGGGGACCCCAAGCGCCCGATCGGGTCGTTCCTCTTCGTGGGTCCCACCGGCGTCGGCAAGACGGAACTCGCCCGCGCCCTGGCGGAGTTTCTCTTCGACGACGAGCACAACATGATCCGGCTCGACATGTCGGAGTACATGGAGAAGCACGCGGTGGCGCGGATGATTGGGGCGCCGCCGGGATACGTCGGCTACGAAGAGGGAGGCCGCCTGACGGAAGCCGTTCGGCGCCGCCCCTATTCGGTCCTTCTCTTCGACGAGATCGAGAAGGCGCATCCCGACGTCTTCAACGTCCTGCTCCAGGTGCTCGACGATGGCCGCCTGACCGACGGCAAGGGCAGGGTGGTTTCGTTCCGCAATACGGTCATCATCATGACGTCGAACCTCGGATCCGAGTGGATCGCGGAGGAGTCCGCGCGGGACGAGAAGGAGATCAAGGCCAAGATCGAGGAGGCCCTCCGCCGGCACTTCCGGCCCGAGTTCTTCAACCGCATCGACGACGTCGTCGTGTTCCACCGGCTGACGCGCGAGGAGATCGAGAAGATCGTCGAGATCCAGCTCCAGACGCTTGCCAAGATCGTCATCGAGCGGGGGATCCGGCTGACCTGGACCCCGGAGGCCAAGCGCTGGCTTGCGGGCAGGGGGTACGACCCGACCTACGGTGCGCGGCCGCTGAAGCGGCTGATCTCCAAGGAGGTTGCCGATCGGCTGGCCGAGAAGCTCCTGGCCGGCGAGCTCGACGAAGGCGATTCGGCGAAGGTCGACGTATCGACCGACCGCGAGTCCCTGCGGGTCGAGAAGGTCTCGGAAAAGAAGGCCGCCAAAGCATCTTAGTCCATCTTAGTGCTTAGGACTCAAGTTCGTTGGCAATAGACTTGACATGATCGTCAGCATGTTCGATAATTCGCACTCTCAATTGGAGGTGCTGAATGAACCTGATGCGCATTGATCCCTACCAACGTGAATTGGACCGTTTCAGCCGGGCCTTCGGGTCCGCGCTCGGCCGGACCGAGCCACAGGACGAGACCCTGGCCGCCTGGGTTCCCCCGGTCGACATCCACGAGGAGAAAGATCGGATCGTCATCACCGCGGAGCTTCCGGGCTTCAAGGATAACGAAATCTCGATCACGACCGAGAACGGGATGCTGACGATCGCCGGCGAGCGCAAGTTCGATAAGGAAGAAAACGGGAAGAACTACCACCGCGTCGAGCGCTCGTACGGGCGCTTCGCCCGCAGCTTCAGCCTGCCCAACAACGTGGATCGGGAGAAGATCCAGGCCAAGTTCCAGAACGGCCTGCTCCAGGTCGAGCTGCCCAAGCGCGAAGACGCCAAGCCGCGGCAGATTCGCATCTCCGAGGGAGGAAAGTCGCAGGGCGCGATCGACGTTCAGTCGAAGAAATAAGGCGTCCCGCGGCTGCCCTCGCGGATCCCGAACCCCGCCCTCCGGCGGGGTTCTTGTTTTGGGCGCGGCGGAATGGCGCGGCAGAATACGCCGTTGTCCTGGCCGTGAGACCCCTCCCCGCGCTCGGTCTGGCGCTGGCAGCCGGCGCCCTGTTCGCGGCGCCTCTTTCGACGCGCAAGAGCGAGATCGTTCAGGTCGTCGAGAAGGTCTCTCCCGCAGTCGTGAACATCTCGGCGGAGCAGATCCTGAGACGCCGTCCGAGCGTTTTCGACGATTTTTTCTTCGGCTTCGACTCGCGCCCGCGGCGGCGCACCAGTCAGTCGCTGGGCTCGGGCGCGATCATCGACGCCAAGGGCATCATCCTGACCAACGAGCACGTCGTCTCGGGGGCGTCGAAGATCACCGCGATGACGAAGGCGGGCATCGAGCTCGACTGCGACGTCGTGGGCTCCGACGCCGACAACGACCTCGCGGTCCTGCGCGTGAAGAAGCCGGCCGGCGCGCTCCCGGCCATCAGGCTGGGCTCTTCGACGGACCTGATGATCGGCGAGACGATCGTGGCGATCGGCAATCCCTTCGGCCTCTCGAACACGGTGACGGCCGGTGTGGTGTCGGCGACGGGCCGGAGCGTCAAGGGAGAGAACGACCGCACCTACACCGACTTCATCCAGACCGACGCCTCGATCAATCCCGGCAACTCGGGCGGCCCCCTCGTCAACGTCGACGGCGACATGATCGGCGTGGCGACCGCGATCATCGGCGGCGCGCAGGGAATCGGTTTCGCAATCCCGATCGACCGCGCCAAGCGGATCGTCGACGACCTGTTGCGCTACGGCGAGGTCCGTCCGGTGTGGGTGGGACTGCGCGGCAAAACACTCCTCTCCGGGGAGGAGAACCGCCCCCGGGGCTTCCGCGTCAAGAGCGTGTATCCCAATTCCCCCGCCGGACGGGCCGGCGTGCGGGCTGGCGACATGGTCGTCTCCGTCGACGGCGCCGCCATCGACTCCCAGGAGGCCTTCGAGACCATCCTCTCGACGCGCGGGCCCGGTCGGCCGCTGAAACTTCTCCTGCGCGGACGCAACGGCGACCGGACCGTGTCGCTCCAGGGCGAGGTCCCGCCGGCCGGCATCGGCCCGCGCATTCTGCGCGAGGAGCTCGGCATGGCGATCCGCGGCGGCGAGGACGGGCTGCGTATCTCCGTGACCGAGCGGGACGGACTCGCGGCCCAGGCGGGCCTGAAGTCGGGCGACGCGCTGCTGGCCTTGAACGGCAGCGCCGTCAAGAACGTCGACGACGTGGACCACGTCCTCCAGCGCGACTGGAACAGGAGCAGCGTCTTGATCGAGATCGGGCGGGGTCGGTTCACCTATTCGCTGACGCTGCCGCTGGACTGACCGTCGCGAACGGGCGGCGTGGGGCCTGCGCGCTTCGCGCGCACCAGCTCGCGGCTCGCCCAAAGGG
>JBASRI010000408.1:0-2451 GCA_049273755.1 Thermoanaerobaculia bacterium | reverse complement strand
AGCCGCACCGCCGCGAGCAGACCCAGCGACAGGGCCGCGGCGGCCGTCGCGACCCCGCGCCCGCGCGTCCGCGACACGAAGGCGAGAAGGACGAGCCAACCGGCCAGAAGGAGGAGGAGCACGGCCGCCAGAGCCAGCTCCGTCATCCGCAGCGCGGGACGATCGAGCCCCGAGAAGGCGAGGTAGACATTGCGAAACTCCGGCGGGACCGAGAGGAAGGCCAGCCACCCTTCCCGGCGCAGGGTCTCGATCGGCGTGCCCAGGGACACCAGCGCGTAGACGAGCCCGGCGGCGGCGAGCGAGGCGCCGGCGGGGAGGATCGTGGTCCGGAGCTGTTTGCGCGGCACGGAGACCAGGACGAGGGCCGCCGCCGCCAGGCCGATCTCGGGCCGGCTCGTCAGCGCCGCGAAGAGGCACAGGCCCAGCCCGAGCCCTCGAGGCCGGCGGGCCTCGGAGGCGGAGAGCAGCGACCATGTCGCCGCAGCGACCGCGATCGCAGTGTCGAGGCTGTAGGGAAAGAGATGACAGCCGCCCGGCCGCAGGAAGAATCCTACGGCGACGGCCAGCGAAGCCGCGAGAGCCGCTCGGCCCGGCAGTAAGGCGCGGGAAGCGATCCGCCGGAGGGCCTCCAGGTGCGCCAGCGCGACCGCCGCGGCGATCGCGATCCGCGCCGGAAGCGAACGTCCCGCGGCGCGCTCGGCTCCCGCGGCCAGGTAGGGAGCGAGCGGACCGTAGTAAAAGCGGACGTCCCGGTAGAGCCGCTCTCCCTGCGCCACGCGCCACGGCACCACGAGCTCCCGCCCGGTGTCCACGTACGGTTCGATCCATCGATTCCACGAGACCGCGGCGAGGGCGGCGAAGACGAGATAGGGGAGAGCGACGAAGAGGGCTTTCCGGGCGGGGTCGTTCACGTCTCCTCGGTAGGATACCTCCCGTGCAGGAGAAAATGGCGAGCCGCAACCCCGTGCTGCGAGCGCTCGGCTCGGCGTCGTCGCGGCTCTGGTTTCCCGCGGTCCTGGCCACGGCCCGCGCGTTTCCACGCTCGGCGTTGCACCGCTGTGGCAGCGCGCTCGCGCGCGCGTACTACCGGACACGGCCCAAATACCTTCGGGCGGCGCGGGCGAACCTCTCGGTCATCCTCGGGCGACCCGCCGACGCGCCCGAGGTGCGCCGGCTCGCCGTCGAGATGGTCGCCTCGCACTTCGCGGCGTGGGTGGACTTCCTCCAATTCGCGACCCGCCCCCCCGAGCAATCCGCCCTCCTGGTCGAGAGCGTCACGGGCTACTCGCGGATCGTGGAGGGGCGGCTCTCCGGGAAGGGTGTGCTGCTGCTGACGGCGCACCTCGGCAACTGGGAGGTGGGGGGGCTGATGCTCGCGCAGGTGAACCAGCCGATCTGCGTGGTCCTCGTGCCGGACATCTTCCCGGGCGTCGAGCGAGAGCGGAGGCGCCTGCACGAGCGGCTCGGGGTCCGCGAGATCCGCGTGGACCGCGGCCCCGCACCTACGCTCGCGGTGCTGCGGGCACTGTCGGAGAACGGGATCGTGGCGATGCAGGGCGACCGCGACTTCGACAACACCGGAGTGGCGCTGCCGTTCTTCGGGCGGGAGGCCTTCTTTCCGCGCGGACCGCTCCGCGTCGCGATGGCCTCGGGGGCGACGGTCTTGCCGGCTTTCATCGTCCGCGTTCCGGACGGCCGCTACCGCGCGATCGTGGAGGAGCCGCTGCCGATCGAGACGGCAGGCGACCGCGACGCGGCGCTCTCCGAAAACCTGCGCCGCTACGCCGCCATCCTCGAGCGCTACGTGGCGCAGTACCCGGAGCAGTGGTACTGCTTCTACCCGTTCTGGGACGACCCGTCGCGAAGACGCGAGACCTGAGACAGGGGTTTCCGCGCGCTGACGGCGGCGACGAAAAAGGCGTCGTAGTGCTTCGCGAGCTCCTCGACGTCGGGCAGGATCTCTGGGCGCTCGAAACCGGCGGCGCGAAAGGCCCGGCGCCAGTTCTCCGGCGTCAGGAAGCCGTAGTTGGGACGGATCTCCGGATCCGTGGCGACGCCGGTGAAGTTCTCGAGGAAGTTGAAGACGAACTCCACGTAGATCGGCTGCTCGGGGAAGGGGCGGACGCACTCGGAGAAGATCGCGAGGCCTCCGGGCTTGAGCGTCTCGCGGACGCGAGCCAGGGTCGCGCCGAGGTCCCGCGCGACGTGCACCGTGTTGACCGCGTAGACGACGTCGGCCGTATCGGGGAGAATTCCCTGGCCGGCGAAGTCCTCGTTCATGTCGAGCTTGCGAAACTCGACGGCCAGCTCCGGGAAACGGGCCTTCAGCGCGCGCTCGGCGCGGCGCAGGAACGTGGGCACGATCTCGGTGAAGACGTAGCGCTCGACGCGGCCGAGGGCGCCGTCGCGCGCCAGCCGCTCGCCGACGGCCAGAGCGGCCGAGCCGGAGCC
>JBASRI010000405.1:0-1572 GCA_049273755.1 Thermoanaerobaculia bacterium | reverse complement strand
GATCTGCAGGGCGCGGCCGAGGATTACCTCGCCGCCGTAAAGCTCGACACCACCAACGCCGAGGCCAACTTGCGCCTGGGCCTGTGTCTGCTGTCGCTGCAAAAAGCCGAGCTCGGACGGCGGTATCTGCAGCGCGCCATCGACCTGGACCCCACGGGCGACACGGGCGCCAAGGCGCGGCTCCTGCTGGAGAACTCGAGGAATACGTCGTAGAGCCCGGCGGCGAGAGTGATCTCTGCCCTCCGTTTCAAGATATCTTCCCCCTCCCCGATGAGCGACGAGACCGTGTCCGCCGACAAGCCCGGGCGCCGCGGCCTCTTCGCCAAAGTGCGCCGCGGCCTCTTCATGACGCACACCGAGATCCTCGACAAACTCGGCACGGCGGTCAAGAAGGGGCTCGGCATCGACGAGTCGGTGCTCGAGTCGCTCGAGGAGGCTCTGCTGTCGGCCGATGTCGGAGCGGACACGGCCGCCGCCCTGACCGACGCGGTGCGCGACCGGGCGGGCGGTGCCGAGCGCACGGACCTGAGCACGCTGAAGACGCTGCTGCTGGAAGAGATCGAGAAGGTCCTCTCCCGCGCGCCCCGAGCGGCCGGGCGTCCCGAGGTGCCTCTCTTCGTCACGTTTCTGGTGGGCGTCAACGGCTCCGGGAAGACGACCACGGCGGCCAAGCTGGCGTCGCGGGAGAAGGCCGAGGGGCGCAGCGTGCTCCTTGCGGCGGCCGACACGTTCCGCGCCGGAGCGATCGATCAGCTCCAGACCTGGGCCGACCGCCTCGGGCTTCCGGTCGTGAGGCACCGCGAGGGCGCGGACCCTTCCGCCGTCCTCTACGACGCGCTCTCCGCGGCCAAGGCACGCGGCGTGCGGTCCCTCTTGGTGGACACGGCGGGCCGCCTTCACACCAAGAAGAACCTGATGGAGGAGCTGGCGAAGATGCGCCGCATCGCCGCGCGGGAGGTCGACGGAGCGCCCCACGAGACGCTCCTGGTTCTGGACGCGACGACCGGCGTGAACGGCCTAGCCCAGGCGCGGCGGTTCATGGAGGCGGCCGGCGCGAGCGGAGTCGTGCTCACGAAGCTCGACGGCAGCGCCCGCGGCGGGATCGTGCTGGCGATCTACCGGGAGCTGAAGTTGCCGGTCCTCTTCGTGGGCGTGGGGGAGAGTGTCGACGACCTCATCCCTTTCGACCCGGCGGAATACGCCAGGGCGCTTCTGGGCGGCGACGATGCCGCCCATTGAGCTCGCATGGCTCGACCGCGCCCTCGCGCTCGCCGAGCGCGGGCGCGACTCCGTCTCGCCCAACCCGATGGTCGGAGCCGTCGTCGTTTCCGGCGGGCGGGTCGTTGGCGAGGGGTTTCACCGGCGCGCCGGGGAAGCGCATGCGGAGATCCTGGCGCTCTCCCGGGCCGGCCGGGCCGCGCGGGGCGCCGATCTCTATCTAAGCCTGGAGCCCTGCGTGCACGAAGGCCGCACCCCGCCCTGCGCGCCCGCCGTCGCCGCGTCGGGGGTTCGCAGGGTCGTCGTCGCCGCTTCCGATCCGAACCCGCTCGTCGCGGGCCGGGGGCTTTCGGC
>JBASRI010000387.1:0-5860 GCA_049273755.1 Thermoanaerobaculia bacterium | reverse complement strand
GCGCGATCTCCGCCAGCGGCGCCAGCGCGAAGCGGCGCTCGGAGAGACGCGGATGGGGCAGGACCGGATCGGGGCGCGCGCGGCGAACGCCTCCAAGGTCCAGGATGTCCACGTCGATCTCGCGGGGGCCGTTGCGAAAGCTCGGCGTGCGCCCCACGCGCCTCTCGACGCCCTTCACCGCGGACAGCAGGGCGGCCGGAGAGCCGCTCCAGCGGACCGCGGCAACCACGTTCCAGAAGGGGGGCTGTGCCTCGAACCCCACCGGGTCGGTCCGGTAGAACGAGGAGACCGCGAGCACGGGCGCGAGTGCGGCGAGCTCGGAGAGGGCGCGGGTGAGGTGGGCGCGGCGATTGCCGCGGTTCGAGCCGAGGCAGAGGTACGCGATGCGCGCGCGGGAGCGCGGCGCCTCAGTACTCCTCGTTCTCTTCTTCTTCGGCTTCGGTGGGCTCTTCGCCCTCTTCGAGCTCGTCGTCGTCGAGGTCGCTCTCCTCGGGCTCGGCCGTTCCGCCTTCTTCGCCGAACTCCGGCGGGTTCTCGTCCGGGATCGTCTCCAGAAGAGCCGAGCGGCGCGGCGGGCGCGGCGCCGGAGCCGGCGCGTCGTCGGACTTCGCATGCTTCTGGTTGGCGCCGCACTTGGGACAGATCGCCTCGGGTTTGCCGAGGTTGTAAAACTTCGTGTGGCAGTTGAAGCAGTCGTACTTCTTGCCGAGATCGGGCATTTCCCCCTCGAAAGGCGGCCAAACCTAGCACGCGGGTTTTCGGGGGTCAACCGAGAGCGGATGCTAAGATCGCCGGCGGTGAGACGGCCTTCTCTCCTGCCGGTTCTGCTCTTCGGAACCTCCCTCTGGACCCTCTCGGGAGCGGCCCTCGCCCAGTTCCCTTGGGCCGGCGCGCGCGCGGTCGGCATGGGCGGCGCGCAAGTGGCGGCGGTCGACGACGGCACGGCCGCATGGTCGAATCCCGCCGCTCTCGGAAGTCTGGACGGCTGGAGCGTCCAGCTCTTCGGAAGCGGCCTGGCGTCCAACCGCAACGGCTTCGTGAGCGTCGTCGACAGCCTGGCCAAGCTGCCTTTCGGCCAGATCGCTGGCGGGCAGAGGTTGGACCTCCTGCCCGGGCTGATCGACGACCTCGGCCGGCTGGCCCGCGCGGACTCGGCGGTCGTCTTCTCTGGCGTGGCCGCGCTGGGCGTGCAGTACCACGGCTTCTCGCTGTCGGTGGGCAGCGTTCCCTACGCCGGGATCTACCCGATCATCGACCTGGTCCACATCGTGCCCAACGCCGGGCCCGACCAGGGCCTCGCCTTCAACGAGACGGGCCTGTCCCTGGCCGGTCTCTCGGCGCGCGAGGTGCGGCTTGCCTACGGCCACGGCTTCCTCGGCAGGACGGTCTTGGTCGGCGGCGCGGCGCGCGTGGTCTTCGGGCGGACCTACTTCAACCGCTGCGGCGTGTTCGACACCTGTCAGAACAAGGACCTCCCGGACCTGGTCCACGACGCGTTCAAAGAAAACGCCGTCGACACGACCAAGTTCGCGTTCGACCTGGGAGCCCAGGTCAATCTCGGCATCGTCCGCTTCGGCGTGACGGGCGTCTCCCTGAACGAGCCCTCCTTCGCGATGGCGCTCGTCCCGGGGGCCCCGGCCACCGTCCCCCTTCCGCGCCAGATCCGCGGCGGCGTGGCGGTCCACGTGCTGTCGTTCCTGACGGTCGCGGCCGATGGGGATTTCCTCAAGAGCAAGACGCTGGCGCCGGGGACCGAGAGCCAGCAGCTCTCGCTGGGTGCGGAGGTCAACATCCCCCTCTTGGCGTTTCGCGTCGGGGGATACCGGGACCTCGCGGCGCTCGACCCGCACTGGGGCTATTCGTTCGGCGTCGGGTTCGCCGTGCCGCTGGTCTCCATCGACGCGTCCGTGCTCCTCTCGCCACAAGGCGGCCTGAATCCGACCGACCTCGACCGGCTGGAGCTCGGCGCGGGATTGAGCGCTCGGGTGCACTTCTAGAAAGCGGTCTCAGGTCCCAGGTCTCAGGTCTCAGGTCAGACTTGAGACTTGAGACTTGAGACCTGAGACTTCGTTCCGAGTCCTCGGCAAGGATTCCGCCTCCTCCGCCCGGAGGGGGCGGCTGCAGACGAATCACGCGCCCATCGAGACGCCCTGCTTCATGCCCGTGGGCACCCGCGGCGCCGTCAAGGGCGTGTCGTTCGATCAGCTCGAAGCTTGGGACTGCCGCGTCGTGCTGGCGAACACGTATCACCTGATGGCGCGCCCGGGCCCTGCGACGATCGAGAAGGCCGGAGGGCTCCATGCCTTCATGGGCTGGAAGCGCGCGATCCTGACCGACTCCGGCGGGTTCCAGATCATGAGCCTCTCGCCGCACCGGCGGATCACCGAGGACGGCGTCGAGTTCCGCGCGCCCGAGGACGGCGCGAAGCACTTCCTGACGCCCGAGCGGGCGATGGAGCTGCAGGCGGGCTTCGGCGCGGACGTCGCGATGGCCCTCGACGTGTGTCCGCCGCTGCCGGCCGACCGGTCGGAGATCGAGGAAGCGTGCCGCCTGACGTTGGCCTGGGCACAACGCTGCCGCCGCGCCTATGCCGGGCCCGGACTCCTGTTCGGCATTCTGCAGGGAGGGACCTTCGAAGATCTGCGCCGCCGCTGCGCCGACGCGCTCTCGGCGCTCGATCTGCCAGGCTACGCGATCGGAGGGGTGGCGGTCGGCGAGTCGAAGGCGGCCATCCGCGACGTCACGGAGCTTTCGGCCGCGCTCCTGCCCGAGGACCGGCCGCGGTATCTCATGGGGATTGGCACGCCAGCCGACCTCCTCGCGTCGGTCCGCGCCGGAGTCGACCTCTTCGACTGCGTCCTGCCGACCCGCAACGGCCGCATGGGCCACGCCTACACCCGGCGGGGGGAGGTCGCGATCAAACACGAGCGCTTCAAAGAGGACTTCGCACCGCTCGACCCCGACTGCGGCTGCCCCGTGTGCCGCCGCCACAGCCGCGCCTACCTGCGGAATCTCTTCCTGCTGAAGGACTTCTCCGCCCCGATGCTGATCTCCGTGCACAACGTCTACTTCTATCTGAACTGGATGGAGGTAATCCGCGGGGCGATCGCCGCGGGCGCGCTGTCGAGGCTGCAGGCCCCGCTGGAGGAGAAGCTGCCTGAGGGCGCGTGAGGCTGAAGAAACAGCGCGACGAGCCTGAATCCTGGCGGGAGGCGCGGCACTAGTATTGCTAAAGAGGGGGCCGCGTGCAGCTCAAAGTCAACGGGAAACCCCATGAGATCGACGCTCCGGCACAGATGCCTCTGCTCTGGGTCCTGCGCGACCTGCTGGGCCTGACGGGCACCAAGTACGGCTGCGGGATGGCCCAGTGCGGCGCTTGCACGGTCCATCTCAACGGCGAGGCCGTGCGCTCCTGTGTCCTGCCTGTTTCGGAGGTCAAAGGCCGCGCGGTGACGACGATCGAAGGTCTCGGCGCCTCGGGCCTCCATCCCGTGCAGCGCGCCTGGATCGAAGCGGACGTGGTTCAGTGCGGCTACTGTCAGCCCGGCCAGATCATGGCGGCCGCGGCGCTTCTGAAAATCGTGCCGAAGCCCACCGACGGCGACATCGACGCCGCGCTCTCGGCGAGCCTGTGTCGCTGCGGCACTTACCAGCGCATCCGCGAGGCCGTGCATCTGGCCGCGAACATGACGTCGGCCGGAGGCAAGGCGTGAGCGCGCGCGGCGGCTTCTCGCGACGCCGGTTTCTCAAGACATCCTCGGGCCTCGTGATCGGGTTCCTGGTCGTCCCGAAAGGGAGGCTCCTCGGCGTTCAGACGGCTGGCGCAGACACCCAAGCGCTCCCGCCGCCGAACGCCTTTCTCCGCATCGGCGAGGACGGCACCGTCACGGTGCTCCTCGCGCACGCGGAGATGGGCCAGGGGATCTGGACGACGCTTCCCATGATGGTCGCCGAAGAGCTCGAGTGCGGCTGGAAAAACATCCGCGTCGAGCACGCCCCCGCCGCCCCGGTCTACGCGCACACGAGCTATCACATACAGATGACGGGCGGCTCGACGTCGACCTGGTCTGAGTACGATCGGTACCGACAAGTCGGCGCAATGGCCCGCGAGATGCTGGTCGCCGCCGCGGCGGCGCAGTGGAAGGTGGATCCGTCGGCCTGCCGCGCCGAGAACGGCCTTGTGATCGCCGGGGAGCGCAAGGCTTCCTTCGGATCGCTCGCGAAGGCCGCCCAGGCAATGAAGCCCCCGACCTCGGTCAAGCTGAAGGACCGCAAGGACTGGAAGATCCTCGGCAAGCCGACCAAACGTCTCGACTCCAGAGTCAAGGTGACGGGCCAGGCGCAGTTCGGCATCGACGTGCGCGAGCCGGGCATGAAGACCGCGCTCGTCGCTCGGTCCCCGGTCTTCGGCGGCAAGGTCAAGGCATTCCGGGCCGAGAAAGCGAAAGCCGTGCCGGGCGTGCGAGCGGTCGTGCAGGTGCCTTCGGGCGTGGCGGTTGTGGCAGACCACTTCTGGGCGGCCAAGCTTGGGCGCGACGCCCTGGAGATCGACTGGGATCTCGGTCCGGGCGCGAGCCTCGAAACGCCGACGATGGCGGCGGAGTATCGCGCGTTGGCGGAGAAAGACGGCTTGAAGGCCGCCGCCGCGGGTGATGTCAGCTCGGCGCTGGCCTCCGCGAAGACGAGGGTCGAGGCCGAGTACACATTCCCGTTTCTTGCTCACGCGACGATGGAGCCCATGAACTGCGCCGTCCGCATCGTCCCGGACGCTTGCGAGATCTGGACCGGCACGCAGTTCCAAACCATGGATCAGGCGGCCGCCGCGAAGATCACGGGATTGAAGCCCGAGCAGGTCAAGATCCACACGACCTTCCTCGGCGGAGGATTCGGCCGCCGCGCCACCCCCGCGAGCGACTTCGTGTCCGAGGCCGTGCACGTCGCGAAAGCGGCAGGTATGCCGGTGAAAGTCGTGTGGACACGCGAGGACGACATGCGCGGCGGCTACTATCGGCCGATGTGGGCGCACAAGCTGTCGGTCGGGCTTGGAGAGGACGGTGCACCGGTTGGGTGGCGGCACCAGATCGTCGGTCAGTCGATCCTGGAAGGCACGCCCTTCTCGATGATGATCAAGGACGGCATCGACGAAGTCTCCGTCGAAGGCGTCGCGGACTCGCCGTACATCGAGGCCACGCCGAACCACTTCGTCGGCCTTCACTCGCCGAAGTCTCCGGTACCCGTTCTCTGGTGGCGGTCGGTCGGAAACACGCATACGGCCTACGTCATGGAGACGATGGTCGACGAGCTCGCGCGGGCCGCGGGGCAGGACCCGCTGACCTACCGGCGCCGGGTTCTGAAGAATGCGCCGCGCCGCCTCGGAGTATTGGAGCTCGCCGCCGTAAAGGCGGGATGGGGAAGTGCGGCGCCGGCCGGGCGTTTCCGGGGTCTCGCCGTGCACGAGTCCTTTGGAAGCTACGTGGCCCAGGTCGCCGAGGTCTCGGTGGAGAAGGGAAAGATCCGCGTGCACCGCGTCGTGTGCGCCGTGGACTGCGGTGTCTGCATCAACCCCGCCGGCGTCACCGCCCAGATGGAATCGGGGATCGTCTACGGCCTCTCGGCCGCACTCTACGGTGAGGTGACGCTGAAGGACGGGCGCGTCCAGCAGTCCAACTTCCACAACTATCCGGTGTTGCGCATGAACGAGATGCCGCAGATCGAGGTGCACATCGTCGACAGCTCCGAGAAGTCCGGTGGCGCGGGCGAACCAGGCACCCCGCCGATCGCCCCCGCCGTTGCGAATGCCGTCTTCGCGGCGACCGGGAAGCGTCTCCGTCAGCTCCCATTGAGGCTGGCGTGAGGCGCG
>JBASRI010000369.1:0-1964 GCA_049273755.1 Thermoanaerobaculia bacterium | reverse complement strand
GGCAATGCTTCACGATGTGGTCGAGAGCGGGCGAGATGTTCCGCCCCGACTCCGACAGCTCCGGCGGCTCGTCCCGCATGATCGCCGCCATCGTCTCGGCATTGGTGTCTCGCTTGAACGCCTTCTTGCCCGAGAGCAGCTCGTAGAGGATCGCCCCGAACGAGAAGATGTCCGAGCGGTGGTCCACCTGGAGCCCTTTCACCTGCTCTGGCGACATGTAGCCCGCCGTTCCCAACACCACTCCGGGCTCCGTATGGCCCGAGCCCGTCGGCGCGCTGGTCTCCTTGCCCGCCGCAACGGCCTCGACTTTCTTCGCCAGTCCGAAGTCGAGGATCTTCACGTGGCCGTCTTTCGAGACGAACAGGTTCTCGGGCTTCAGATCCCGGTGGACGATGCCCTTCTCGTGGGCGGCGGAGAGGCCCTTGGCAACCTGGAGTGCGTAATCGATGGCCTGCTTCTGCGGAATCAAACCGGTGTCGAGCTTCCCGCGCAGCGTCTCGCCCTCCAAGAGCTCCATGACGGCGTAGGCGATGCCGTCTTGGTTGCCGAAATCGTGAATCGCAAGAATATTCGGATGCGACAGCGCGGCAGCCGCCAGAGCCTCCCGCTCGAACCTCGCCAGGGCGTCGGGGTCCGCGGCGAGCGACTGTGGCAGAACCTTGATCGCCACTTCGCGTTTGAGCTTGGAGTCCCGCGCCCGATAGACCTCGCCCATCCCGCCCGCGCCGAGCGGAGCGAGAATCTCGTATGGCCCGAGGCGCGTGCCGGCAGCGAGTGTCATCGGATAACTGCTGCGGAAGGCTCTACGACCAGCAAAGCCGCCTCCTGCGTTCCACTTCTTCCCCGACCCTTTCGCGCAGCGGCTCGGTCTCGATCTCAGGAGCCTTGGGCATCACAGGAACATGGCTTTCGCGTCGACCCGCCATACTCCGGTCTAACCGACCGGCGTCTTCGGCGTCACGCTGATGTTCCCATTATTCTCAAGAATCGCGGAGTGGACGTCGGCAATGCAAGCGACGCCGGATTGGCGCAAGGCCGCATTGAGTTCGTGGTGCGTCAATTTCGCGCGGTTAAGCACGTCCTCGAAGAGCTGGCCGTTGTGGATTAGGACTTGGGGGCGTCCTTCGATCACGACCGCGAGGCGTTTGCTCCGGAAAGTAGCGAGACCGACGATCCAATTCAGAACGACCAGCGTAGTCGCCGAGATCAGGCCGCCGACCAGAGAATTGTCGCCGCCGTTCATCGAATTCTGGACCGCGTTGGAAAGGACAAGGAGAAGGACGAGGTCGAACGGTGCGAGTTGACCGACCTGGCGTTTGCCGGTGAGTCGGAGAAGGGCGATGAGAAAGGCGTAAACGACGATGCCTCGCGCGAGAAACTCCCACCAGGGCAGAGCCATGTTTAGCATGAGCGGAGCCTCTCAAACTTCGGAGATTGGCGCAAAGAGCGGCGAGCGAAGAGGGCGTTTGTGAGACAAAAAGCTGTCTCGCATGAGTCAGCTCGTGGGAAGGCCGCAACACGTGACCCATGCGATCACGAAGCCGATCTGTTTAGGTGCCTAGGTAAAGCACGTGGACGTAGGTACCGAGTCGCGGATTGTAAGCGAGGTACCAGCCGGGATGATCCGGGTCCTCGTAGATCACGATGTCGTCGCTGTCCCAAAGCCAGTCGCTGACATAGTCGAACTCGTCGGGGAAAAGGGAGAAGTAGTACCCCCTGAACCAGAACCGGCTGGGTCCGCCTCCCTCGAGCCGGAAGACGTAGCCGGGGCCGAAGCCACCCCTGAAGCGGCCGTGGGCCCAGGGGTGGTCAAGTCGGAATCGGGAATCACCGGGGCCGGAGTCATGTCCGATCCAGCGGTCGTCGCTTGCGTGGACGTGAGGCACGTCGGGGTGATTGGGCTGATCGCTGAACCCGCGGTTCTGCACGGTCCGCGGCGCGGGGGCGGCGCCTGGGTTGGGCTG
>JBASRI010000362.1:0-1877 GCA_049273755.1 Thermoanaerobaculia bacterium | reverse complement strand
ACGGCCCCGGCCGGTGCCAGTCCCGGACGTACACGGCCAGGCGCGGCTCCCGCATGATCCCCGTATCGCGCCCCTTGAGCCACTGGTCATACCAGCGCACCGCCTCGTTGCGCCAGTCGAACCCGGGCTTCGGGTAGGGCTCGTCGGGGTACGTGTGGTTCCACGCCCCGACGATCGCCTTGACCGGCGCCTTCATGTGCTGGAGCATTCGCGGCACGCTGTCCCGGTAGCCGTCGTACCAGCCGCCGATCAGGAAGGTCGGGATCCGGATCGAGTCGTAGCGCCTCTTCAGCGCCGTGCGGTCCCAGAAGGGGCCGTCGCGCTGCTGCGGCTTGTAGGTCAACATCCAGGGCGGCTGATCGAAACGCTCCGCGAAGTAGCGGTCGTCGATCACGTAGCCCGGCGCGCCGGGCATCGCGTTGGCCAGATCCTGGCTCATCTCCCAGGAGTCCACGTGCATCATCCCGTCCATGAAGTGCACGTCGTCGTGGTAGAGATCGTCCGTGGCGTCGACGGCGATGATCGCCTTCAGGGCCGGTGGATTGCGCATCGCCAGGTGGATCGAGTTGAACCCACCCCACGAGATGCCGAACATCCCGACATTGCCGTTGGAGAAAGGCTGACGGGCGAGCCAGGCAATGACCTCCTCCCCGTCGCGCTGTTCGATCTCGCTGTATTCGTACGGAATGAGCGTGCCCTCGCTGTTCCCCGTTCCCCGGATGTCCACGCGGGCGACGATGTACCCCCGCCGGACGAAGTACGCGTAGAGCGAACGGCTGCCACCGCGAGCCTCGGTCTTGCGGTACGGCAGGTACTCGAGCAACACCGGGAAGGGCCCGCCCCCCGCGCCGTCCGGGCGCCAGAGGTCGGCCGCCAGCTTCACGCCGTCCTTCATCGGGATCCAGACCTCTTCGATGCGCATCCCCAGCAGCGCGGAAGCGGAGAGGAGCCCTGCGAACGCGGCGGCGGCGATGCGTCTCATCGCTTCTCCTCGTCGGGCACCACGGGCAGGACGATGCGTGACGGGTGACCGGCGTCGTGGTGAATGCGGATCGTCGCCCTGCGCGCCGCCTTCGAGCGCGTCTCCGACTCCCCCGTCTGCAGGTTGCGCGAGAAGTGCGGCAGGAAGCTCCCGCACAGCACGAGGCGCACGCGGTGACCCCGGGCGAAGAGGTTGCCGGTACGGAGGTTCGGCAGCCGCAGCGCCACGACCTCCCCTGGCCCGAGCAGCCGCCGGAGCGGGCCCGCGTCCCGTTCGCTGGCGCGCAGGACGTCCGTGCCCGGGCTCGAAAGGTTCCAGGCCGTTCCGTCGGGAGCCACGTCCTGCAGCTTGACCCAGAGATCCGCGTCCGGCGCATCGGCGGAGAGATGGATCTCGGTCTCGACGGCACCCACGACTCGCAGCGGCGCGGCGAGCGGCTCGGTCTCGAAGACGAGGACGTCCTGGCGCGTCGCGAGCGCGCGATAGTCGTGCGCGCCGGGGGTCTCGGCGAAAGGGTCGACGACCGGCCGGGCGGGGTCCGAGACGAAAGCGCTCGACGCTCGGGAACCGGGAGCCGGAAGCCGGAAGCCGAGCTTCCCCTCCTCCTCGAGGTACAGCGAGAGCGGCTGGGTTCCCGGGAGTGGAAACGAGCCGCCGGAGCGCCAGACGTTCTCCCCCATCACGAACGCCCGCACGCGGGGGCGAGCCGAAGCGCTCCGGATTCCGCGGACGTACCGGTCGAGGAAGCCCAGGACCTCCTCGGCGTACGGGAGCTTCGCCTGCGGACCGAAGACGCGGTCGCCGGCCCGGTCGGACTCCTCCCCGCCGTGCGTCCACGGACCCAGCACCAGCTCGGCGCGCGGGTCGGCCTCCCCCGCCCGCGCCGCGAGGAGCC